>QOVW01000095.1 GCA_003339605.1 Spirobacillus cienkowskii
GTAAAACGTCATCTTTCCCCGCATTTAAAAAGTAAAAAAAGTTGCGATAGTAACAGAGTCCATATAGAGGAAGAGGAGGGAGAAATGGATAACGTTACATTAAGAAGAAAGCTGAGCACTTATTTATCGAGTAAGGGTTATTTAAAAAATGTGCCAGAAGATTTGTTATATGAAATTTTAATTGCGTGGGAGAATTGGACGAGCAGTAGTAAAGAATTTTATTCTTCGTTAGGATTTACTCAGACACAAATGGCGGCATTAATAGGCAAGGCAAAAAAATTAAAGCGCGAAGGTTACTTTGGAGACGGAGATTTTAAGCAAATACAGGTGAGCCAAGAAATAAACGTGCCAAGTGATTTTGTATCAAGTAATACTTGTAGCGCTGCAGAAATTGTGATGTCGGATGGTAAAATAATTCGATTTACACAAATTGATTATTTATTAGACTTTTTGAAGAAATCTGCTTAGTAAAAAAAGAAAGGTTATTGTCGGGTCAGAGTTTATAAAACCAGCAGTAAGTATACTTCATGTTATCATTCAATCGCAGAACAAAAATTTATGTTTATAAAGAGCCAACCGACATGCGAGAGTCGTATGATGGTTTGTTTTACAAAGCAAAAAAATTGCTAAAAAAAGATCCATTTTCGGGTCATTTGTTTTTATTTATCAATAAACGTCGCACATCGTGCAAGTGTCTTTATTACGATGGCACAGGGCTAGTTATTGTTGCAAAAAGGTTAGAGGAAGGCTTATTTTCCAGAATAAACCCTTTATATAAAAAAGAAGTTGTGTTGACTCAAGCGGAGTTTAGTCTTTTTTTTGAGGGAGCAAATTTAGAGAAAAGATTTATAGAGAGTCCTATCGAAATTAAAAAAGTTGCGCGTAAACTCAAGGCCTTGAACTTGTAAAAAAAATTATTATAATCAGGCACATGAGCGAAAATCAATTTCTACAACTTACGCGAAATGACCTTGTGAACTACTCGAAAGAGCAGTTGATTCAACTTCACGAAAAATTTATTAAAGAAAATATTAATATTAAAAATGAGAATATGAGTTTAAAAAAGGAGAACGCGGACTTAAAGAACTATACCAAAATTCTTGAAGAAAAAATTGTTATTATCGAAGGGCAACTTGTTTTATTTAAGAGTAAATTGTTTAGAAAAAAATCAGAAAAAAGTCCGCAAGAAAAGAAATATAATCAAGAACCTAATTCTAAATCTAAGAAAAAAAGAGGGCATTATTCTTTATTGCCTTCGGAAAGATATCCTGAAGCTGCTATCATTGAAAGACATATTGAATTTAAAGATAACCCTAATTGTTCCTGCTGTGGTTACACAATGGAAGATTCTGGCATGACAGAAGACAGCGAATACTTAACAGTTGTGCCAAAGGATTATTATATCGTTCGGCAACGGAGACATAAATATCGTTGTAGTCAATGTCATGGCGATATCAAAACAGCGCCATCGGCAGCACGAATTATTCCAGGCTCTGCATATGGTGACGAACTGATTATCGATGTTGCCATGGCAAAATACTGTGATTTGGTACCCATTGAACGGTACAGCACAATAGCAGGGCGCGAAGGATTTGTTGACTTACCACCTAATAGCTTAATAGGCACAACCCATAAATTAGCAGACTATGTGCAACCAGCCGTTGATAAAATAAAAGAAGAAATTCTTTCTTCTCCCGTGTTGCATGCTGATGAAACACCACACCGCATGCTTGAAGGGGATGAAAAAAAGAGCTGGTATTTATGGGGATTTTCTAATAACGAGAGCAGTTACTTTGAAATCAGAAATACCCGTTCAGGAGATGTGGCATCGTAGTTATTAACACAATCTCAATGCCAATACTTGGTTAGCGATGTGTTTTCTGGCTACGAAAAGGCGGTAAAAGAAAGTAACAAAATTCGGGAACAAAACTGTCAACCTCAAATACACAGTGTGTATTGCAATGCCCACAGTCGCCGCAAATTCAAAGAGGCGGAGGAGAGTTTTCCAGAAGAAACTCAATATTTTATCAAAAGTTACCAAAAAATTTATCAACTTGAAAAAGAAGGACAAAATGAAATTGGTACGTTAACAGAAAAAAGAGAGGCCATGAATGCGATCTTTGAAGACATGCGAAAAACAGCCACATTACAAAAAGACAATTTTTCCTCTAAAAGTACTCTTGTTACGGCAAGCAATTATTTTCTAAAAAATTATTCAGGGTTGACATTATTTTTAAAAAATTCTGCTTTACCTATTGACAATAACCATCAAGAACGCCAATTAAGAAATCCAGTGATTGGCCGAAAAACGTGGCACGGCACGCATTCCAAGCAAGGCGCCAAAACTACCGCTATTTTCTTTACACTCGTAGAGTCTTGTAAACTGAATAAAATTAATCCTAGGCATTATTTTAAAAAATTAGTTGCATCTCTCCATGCTGGAAAACCCGCTTTCACTCCAAAAGAATTTAAAGCGATGCCCCTTGATACTGGATAAGTACACTTCAGTTAACACATTCAAAATCAATAAATAAACTTAATAAATAAAAAAACTCTATTACCTAGAATGATAAACTTATTTTATTGTCAAATATCTCTATACCAATAAAAAAAATGCCTAATTTAAACATCTCTGCATAAACCCCAAACTCTACGTAATTATTATACTAAATGCAAACTTCTTTTAATATGCGAGGCGCGATGACGTTTTACGAATTTTCTTATAAATTTGTTAATAAAAATCAAAATTTTATGTCTAAATTTAAAATAGTTTACTCTGGTTCTATTAAGGCAAAAACAAGTTGTAATAAAGACGAAGTGAAAGACATCTCTCAGTATTGTGTGCAGCAGATTGAAGATTCTGTATGATTTTTGTTTTTTAAAAAATGATATTCGCTTTTTAATAAAACAAAAAACCAAGGTTTAATAACCTTGGTTTTTATAGCAATTAACAGGTTATATTATTACTTGCTGAATGTAACAGGAATTTCGATAGAAAAATTGTTATTAGTACTTTTCACGGCAATTTTTTGCGAAACAATAGTTTGTTTTTTAAGAGTCTCTAATTGGCCTTCTGTAATACTTACTTGCCATGTTTTAACACCCAAATTGTCAGCTTTTGTTGTTGAGAAAAATGTAGATTCAGGATTAAAGGCAACTTCAATATTGTCAGCTGGAACGATATTATCACTAACAGAATTATCAGAATTTAAGTACTTAAAGTTTAAATTACGGTTTTGATTAGCTTCTGAAAGCGCGATGCTGTAATTAGCAACTTTAGCATTTACTTCGTTTACCAACGTAATTCTATTGGTTCGGTAAACCGGGCTTGCTGTAAATTCTTTTACTGCATTTACGCTAGGATCGTCTTTGGATGCAATAGTGACAGTCACTTTTTCATTTGGTAGTGCTTTTTCTGTTGCGCAAACATAACTGTTATTAACAACTACAAAATTGCTTTTTTCAGGAACAGTGATTATTAAATTGCTTAAAGTTGCAGAGAGTTCTATATCTCCAACGTTAAATTTAGCCTCAGCCAGTTTTGCACAACGGAGATCGCGTTGAGCCACTGTAGTTTCTAATGAACCGCCAACTGCAATTGTGTCTGTAAATTCATTTGTATTATCTACCTTTTTTGTAAACTTTAAGTCTGCTGAATTTAACATTGGTTTGTAGTCAATGTAGTATTTAGCTTGTTTGCCATAATTAGTAGGAGAGCTTTCATCACTTTTTGTAATATTAAAGGTTAGGGATTGTGGTAAAAATTTCTCTGTTGTAGCAGCAGGAACTGTAAGTACTAATTGTCTTTGAGGGTTAATTGTAGCCGCGGCCTCAGATACGTTTAGTGTGTAATCGCTATTTTCTGCAGAAAGATTAATTTTATTGCCATTTGAAAGTACACCATTAATATTTAATGTGATAGCATTACCTGAATTCAATACTTCAGGAAGTAGTGTTCCTGTAGATAATTCAGCAAGTTCTACAGACGTAAGCACCGCTGCAGTCACCTGAATATCAATTGGTGTATTGATGCTTGGTTGTTTTGTATAACGCAAAGTGTATTGAATTTTGCCAACTTTAGCAGTTTTTGGAATTTCAAAATAGAATTGACCAGCAGTTTCAGATTTTAATTCTATTATATTACCATTAGCGTCAACAAGCCCAAAACCTTCTGCAGATTGTATTGCTTCAGCAGTTGAGTTAAAGGATTGTTTGGTTTTAATTTGAAACTGAGCTGTTTTTGTGCCAACTGCAACGTTGAGTATATTACTAGAGTCTGATGGATATGCAACTTTAACTGAAACTAAATTGATTGGAGCAACAGCTTCAACTTCAGCGGTTGCTGTATTTGTTACAGTTGATGCAACAAGAGTTGCTTTGCTGCCTTCGGAAGCGAGGATTTGATCTTCATCTTTTTTAGTTTTATTGTGAGCACAAATAAGATGTTTAGCTTCATCTAAAGAGAATTGTTTTATTTCGGATGTTTCGTTCAAACTAACAGATAAAAATCCATTGCCAGTAATATTTACAGTTTGATCTGCTTCGTCTGTAGCGGAAACCTCGTAACTTGTACATGTCCCAGCAGGAATTTTCTCTTGACCAAGTTTAATAGATATATTTTTGATTCTGTTAGACGCAGGCTGATTGTCTTTCGGATCGAGCGGAGCAGGTGTGTTGTTGTTTGTGTCGCTGGAGGTGTTTGTAGCTCCTTTATTACAAGAAGAGACAGCGATTGCAAGCAGGCTTAAACCTACCGCAGAAATTTTAAGGGGAGCTTTAAGTGTCATGAATTTCTCCTAATTTTAGTAAAATAGACAAATTAAACCAAGCAAAATCACATGCAAATAGTTGTTAAATTGATATTTGCAGTGCCACGACTATAGATCAATAAAAAACAATTTGTCAAAATTTTAATAAAATAAAATAAGTATACTTTAGATATTAAAAATACTTATTCACTTCAAAATTATTATTAAAATTTTTAACTAAATGAAATTACTATTAAAAAATAGTATAAGCGAGAATCTTATTTTTTATGTTTATAGCATTTAAAAATAACAAAATAAATTAATAAAAATAATTACTTAATATTTTATTTACAAGATTTGTTTTTTAGTGAAAATATTGATTATTAATTTTATAATTAATTAAAATTAGATAATAACTTATACATTAATTGCCAAATAATTTTTTGTTTGTAGTTTAATGTGTGACTGCAGATAATTTAAAAATGTCTTTTTTGTATTTATATACTGATTTTGACTGTTTTTTTCTGAAAAATCGATAGTAATCTGATTGATTAAAATTTTTCTAAAAAAATCTGTAATTATTTTATGTTCAGGGTTATCTAGGTATTTTAGATTTAGCATACCAATATAAAAATTAGAGACTTTAAACTGACCATTTTCAATAACAAGTAAAAATCCGTACGCAAACTCAAACGGGTTTTTAAAAATTGTGGCAGGGCGGTCGGGATACGCTTCGAGGCGAGAAAAATATGTAATAATATTAAACTCAAAACAGTTTTTAGCAACTTTGTTAATAAATGCAGTGCGGTTGCTAAAACTCAAAGGGAGCTGTACGTGTAAAAGAAAGTTAAATAACACATGTCCTATACTAAAAATACTGTGTTGATTGCAATAAAACATACAAAAATTTGCAAAATCAGGCTCAGTGCATTCGCTTACAGTAAAGAGATGGGCTTTGAGTTCGGTTTCAAGAGGAGCGCTTGGTTCTCGACAAACTGCAAGAGTTGGGCTGTGCCTTGGAGATTGTTGGGATGCATTGTATTTGTCTGCCTTGTGATCGCAGCGTTTAGAAATCAGTTTGCCATTAAAGACAACTCGCTGCCTGTTCCAATCGATACAAGTAGAATGGCTATTGCATTCAAAAGTTTTTAGCCAAGCGTTTCCTATTTTATTTGCTTCCTGTTTTGAGATAATTGGGAAGTAATTATGAAGTTTAATGCTGGGAAAAAAATTATTTTTAGGTAAGTAGTTAAATTGTTCAGAATAAATATGTTCAACTAAAAATTTAAATAGCAATTGAATATTTTGTTTTTCATTGTGTTTTGAAGTTTTGATTTTATCATAAATAAGATTATGCGCATTTTCTTTAATGTTAGAATCAATAGTTGAATTACACAATTTTGATGAGTCTTTAAAATATATATAATTTTCGTTTAAATAAAAATATTCAAGCATAAAAAATAACCAAAAACTTGTTTTTTGAATAGTATAATTTTCTTTTACCAAGTTTTCTAAAAAGATGTAAAAATTTTCAAAAAATAAATTTAAAATTTCTATATCGTTTGTTACGGTTTTTTTAGTGTAAAGTTTAATATAATTAATAACAAAATGATGCTCTTTATTATTAATTCCAATGCCTAAATTATATTTTACTATATTGTCTTTAATAGAGTTTAAATATTTTTTTGTGCTTACATAAATTAAATGTTTTAAAAAATTTTCTTTAGTATTAAAAAAAACTTTTTTATTTGCAATAAATTTAATTTTAAATGAGCAGTAACTATTGTTGTTTGTTTTAATAATATTTTTAAAGTCATCTTCAAAAATTGCAATTTCTTGAAACGAGTATTCTTTAATTCCAGAATGCGGATCATACAAAACAAAAAATCTGTTATCATATTTTTTAAAAGCAAATATTCCATAGGAGTTTCTTTTTCCAGTCACTTCTTGAATAAAATAAAAATGACAATAAGTGCTTTCTTGTTTGTCTTCTATAAAGCCTGAGTTTCTTTTAAAATTTTCTACATCAGATATGAGGTATCGTACAAAAGAAAAATCTTTGTGAGAATATAAATAAGCATTTTCAACAAAAGTATTAGGGCTTGTTACTGTTTGTTTAATGAGTTCTTTGTACTCTTTAAGATAACTACTTGTATTTTGTAATAAATTACTAAGAATTTCTTTTTGTAGGGCACAAATATTTAAAAGATAAGTGTTAAATAGTTCATCATTTTTATTTAAATAGCTATTAAAATTTTCAAAATCACTAGAAAAAAAGTACTCTTCTTTTACAAATTTAAAAAATAATGCTACAAAAGCAAAATTTTGATATTTTTCTTCATTATTTTTATTGATATTTATAGTTTTTAATTGTTTAATTTTATTAATTTGTGTTTTATAATAATAAGGCATTATTTTTGCGTTTTCCTTCCTTAGAATTTAATTTGTAATACAAAATTAATGTTTATTTTCTATTACAAATCACCCAAAAATATCATGATTTTTTTGCTTACTCTAATTTTAATATAATTGAATATTATTAAAAAAATGCCGATTTTTTGTTTATTTTCAAAAGTTTTAATTTTAATAAATGAAGAGGTTTTGTTTCATAAAGCTGAGTTTAAGCAATTTTTAGATTTTTTAGACAGGAAATTAACTGCAAGCAAACAAAATGGAGGTGCCGATCGGATTTGAACCGATGTATAAACGATTTGCAATCGTTTGCGTAGCCGCTCCGCCACAGCACCCTAGGAGGAAAACAGCTATAACGCTTTCGAGAATGCTTTGCAAGCGGCAATCTAAAAAATTAAAAGTTGCTGGCGTACTCAAGCCACAAATCATCAAGAGCATGAAACACTTCTGGAAAATCTTTTACATACAGCTCGTGTTTGATATTGAGAGTATTTTGCAAAATCTTAAATTGAACGTTACCACTGCGCACTTCGCGGTCGCAGTACAATTGTGTGACAAAGTGATCACAAATATCCACAATTGCAAGCAAACGCGGATCGTTTGTTAACGTTAAGCGAAACCGCTCGCAAATGCGTGTAATAAGCTTTTGCTCAATAGAATGATGCAACTTGGTGACCTCGCGCTCCTTAAAATGCACTGGGTAAACCACCTCGCGGGCATACACTTCTGCAAGTCCATGCAACACCGCCACATGATACAACTGCACCCGAAGCTTTACGGGTAAACTGAGTTTGCTTGCAAGCAACCGACACAAAAACACAACCTGAAACGTATGCTCGCCCACGCTTTCTGGAAAATGCGAACTCCAACCCTTAAATAACGGATGTTCTTTAAGCTTTTCGACCACTCCTAAAAATGTGCAGGTAAATCCTGCAATGCCTTCTTCGCGCAAGGCGCGAAAGGCTTCGGAGTAAATGCTATCCAGCAAAGACACTGCATGTTCCCAATTGACAGCAACGGTGTGCAGAGGGGGTTTGTGATTGCTACATGGATGCGTTTTGGCCATGTTGTCGTGGGCAAGCACCAACCTGCGGTAAGTATCATACTGGGTTTTGTAGCGTTCTTGTGCAAAGTATTGATTGCCAAGCAAACATTCTTTTTCAATAAACAACATAGAAGCAAACGATTCGACAATAGCAAGTAAGCCGTACAAATTGGCACAGCGAGAGGTTTCGAGCCCAAAAGACTTTTCGGTTTCGAGCCAATATTTGCTTTTGGTGCTCTCGTAACTGCTTTTTAAATTGGCATGTTGCTGTTGCACCCACATATTGGAATCGCCTAAATACGCTTTAGGAAGCTCACAAAAAATTGCCAATTCTAAAAAGTCGCATTGTTCTGCCACCGAAAATTGCAAATGTGGGGCTAAAATCATGTTTAATACAATTTGCGTAAAGCCATGTTCTGCTGCCGACTGTTTTTTAATACAAATAGAATTAGAAAATAAAGGCAACGCACACACAATTTTTAATTTGCCGAGCTTGCTTGGAAGTAAATTGTGCATAAAACATAGCCTTTGTGTTTTAGGATCACGCACCACCAAGGTTAAAGTTATACCCATTGGCATATTCGATATAACGGTAAGTGGTTGCTAATATGCTTTCGTATTCTTTGTCGGTGACTTGTCGAATTACTTTTGCAGGTGCGCCTATTGCCAAACTACGGGGAGGAATTTTTACCCCTTGAGTGACAATGCTGCCGGCTCCAATAATACTTTCTTTGCCAACAACCGCCCCGTCCATGACGGTGGCGCCCATGCCAATTAAGCAGCCATCTTCAACGATGCAGCCATGCACAATTGCCAAATGCCCAATGCTCACATTTTGTCCAATGGTTGTTGAAAATTTGCTGTAGGTGCAGTGCACAATGGCGTTGTCTTGAATATTGGTGTTGGCGCCAATCACAATGCTGTTGACATCGCCGCGGACGACCGCGTTAAACCACACACTACAGTTTTCTTGCATTGACACACTGCCAATCACTCGTGCGCCATCGGCTAAAAACACCGAAGGCGCAAGCTTTGGCACTATGCCGCAATAGCCAACAATTGATGCCAACGGGCTGCGGTTGTTTGGCTTTACATTGTGGGGAGGGGTCATAGTCAAAAACTCCTTTCATCATTTTAACTGCTTATATTCCGATTTACGTTTACACGCATTTTACAAATTTGTATTGGGAAGAGCTGGTTAAAACAAGCGATGCAATGTGTATGAGTTTAAAATATAACAATTATTTTGTGCTTTATGGTTTGCTGCAAATTGTATTTGGAGTGCTTGGTGTCACCATGTCTCAACAAAGCATTGCACAAAATACCTCGAGCCTAAAAAAATCGGCACCACTCTATCAAAATGGGTTTGATCTCGCGAGCGGTGGAGCAAGCCTGACACGAGCAACCCAAGAAGGAGTGATTTTTGCCAACCCAAGCTTAATTCCCATTGGCGATGGCATTTGGCGATCGTTTTATGGCAAAAACACGTTTGCAGTGAGCGAAGGCAGTTTAAATATTGTCAAAAGTGTGTTGGAGAGTTCTTCTGCCAACAACATTGCAAGCAATATTTTGCAAAATATTTTTGATAAACCTGCATATCTTAATAATGCCACGGCACTTGGTTTGCTCACTTCTTATGTTGGAATTGGGGGTTTGTCGTCTTTTAATTTTTCGATGTATGGCGAAAAGTTTGGCTCAATTGGGTTGCCCGAACTGAGTGTTAAAAGCAACTCGTATGCAGGGGTTGTATTGAGTGCGGGCACCACGCTGAGCGATTATTTATCAATTGGGATATCGCCTAAATATATTTACAATACGCAAATTGACACCACCCTTTCGGTGGGCGATTTGTCTAATTTAAATCAAGGGTTAAACAAATTAAAAAATAGTTTAACGCAAGGCAGCGGCATTGCCACTGATTTTGGGGCAACCTTACAAGTCAGAAGCAAGCATTTTGATGTGCGCGTTGCAGGAGTGGTCACCGATTTTGGCAACACCACGTTTTCGGGAAGCAATCCTCCATGGCTACAAACCTACCATGCAGGCATAGGTCTTACCCTGCACGATAATAGCAACGCCCTGCATTGTGCCGCCGATTACCGCGACCTCACCAATGTGTACAATGAGCCGCTGTCTAAAAAAATGTATATGGGGTGCAAGCTGATTATCACCAAATGGATAGCCTTTGGCTACGGATTGCTACAAGGCTGGCCCTCGTATGGCATGGTGCTCAACTTGTTTGTGGCACGCATCGAAGCAGGAACGTACACCACAGATTTGGGAGCATCGCCTGGGCTTTCTCCGCGTACCATTTATTTTTTAACGTTGGGGTATGAACTATGACTCGCAACCTTTTGGCCTTTTTTGTAGTGTTACTTTTGGTACCTTTTGGAATGCTTGCGTGCACACAACAAAATATTTTTTCAAGCAGTATTGTATCATTGCAAAATCTGGCTAAGGCCGACATGGAGCAGGGTCGCTACAGTGATGCGCAAACAAAGTTACAACAAGAAATTGCCGCAAACCCAACAAATTATATTGCTGTTTCGTTGCTTGCGGCCTGTTACGCGGCACAAGGAAATATTATTTTATATCAAATTTTAGTGGTAAAAGTATTTTCACTCAATGCCGACCCTAACACCAACCCCATCGGTTTTGCAAAATTATTATTGCCAACTCCTACAGCAACAGTGCTGACACAAAATGCTTTAGCAAATAGCACAATGGATTTAATACCTGTTCTCAATAAAACTTCAGATATGCAATTTCAGCATTACATGTTTGCGTCTGTTTATTTGTTTTTACAAATTATTGATGCAGTCAACATTTTGCAAGGAGGAGGGGTTGTGGCACCGGCACAGCTAACACAAATTCTCAACTCATTAAATTACGCAAATTCTTTAAGCAATGGGAGCGGTAATTTTATTGTCAGTGCGTTGTCTGCGTTAACAAATGGAATACAAAACTCTCCGGGAGCAACTCAAGAAGACAAATTGGCAAACTATCTTTTACTGTTTGTTTAACAAATTACTCCTAAAAATTTTTTGTTAAAAAAACACAAAAAGTATTTTTATAGTTTAATAAACAATTGTAAAAATAAAAATTTTTTTTGTAAATTCTGTTATTTAAAAAAATTACAATAAATAATTTTTAACATATTAAATTAATTATTGTATTTTTTAAATTAGACACCCAATTACAAAATTTTATAAAACAATATAATTTGATATTTTTAAAAAGCAATTTTTTTAACCAAATAATATTAATGTAATTTTTTTTAATATAGCTTACCAACTTGGGTTTTTAAATTTTTTTATAATTATATTGTTAGCTTATTGAAATTTCATAATTTCATTTGTAAAATTTATAGTATTTTTTTGACAAAAATTTTTTTAATATTATAGTAATGAAAAATTGCAATTTGCTAAATGTAAATTTCGCAGTTTTTTAAAATTTTGAAATTCTACATTAACGTTGTGGAGACGCCTATGTAATTCCATACGCCTTTGTTCCATTAACAGTACTTTAAAAAATTAAAATTCATACACAATTTTGTGTGTGTATCTTGTTATTTGTTTTTAAATTTCACTTCTTAATTTAGGAGATTCAAATGAAGTTGAAGAATTCTGTAAAACTTTCTGCACTGAGCTTAAGCTTGGTTGCACTTGCTGTCACTTCTTGCGGCGGTAGCAAAAATAATGATGCTAAAAAAGATGAAAAAGTTACTACAGGTAAAACGACAGATCCTGATGTTGCGGGTAAAGGTGAAACTGGTGAAACTGGTAAACCAGAAGCTCTTAAAGCTTTTGATGCAAGTAAAGTTAAAAAACTTCATGTTAACGAAAAGCTTTCTATTCCACAATTTGGCTGTGCAACTCCTGCAATAGAAATCGAACTAGAAGGCAACAAAAAATTTGTTGTTGACCCAACGTCAGAAGAGCTTTTAGTTAAATTTGTTGGTGAAAATAGCAATAAATTTACGTTTGAAAAAGGCCAAGTTTGCGCAGTTAAAACGCACGAAAAAGAAAAAACTGTTCCTGCAGTTGGCGATAAAGGTACATTGCAAATTGTGTTAAAAAACAAATCTGACGTGCGCGCAGAAGCTCCTTTAGAAGTTGTTAAGCAAGAAGTGATTAAAGCTGTTATGGCTGTGCCAGAAGGTTTTACTACTCCTACACCTGTTGATAATTTGATTGCAGATGTGACTTCCAAAGAAATTGCTTTGTTACGTCAGGAAGCGCTGGCTAATTCAGTGTTACCTCACGGTTATAATATTCAAAGCATAACAAATAAAAAAGCAAGTATTACAAAGTCAATTACTGATAACTATCAAGCTAGCTATACTTTATCCACCAATCTTACTGCATTTCAAAGAGAAGTTAATAAAATTAGAGATGCTTATATTGCAATTAATGCTGAAATACCAAAAGCTAGTTTAGGTACTGGTAATGCTAAAATTACTGTAGATACTTTAGATGAAATCAAAAGAGATGCAACTGGCACAAATAATGACCATTTAACTAAATTAATAGCTGCTATTAATGACCATCAAAATGGCAAGGTAGATGAAATACTTGCAGCAAGCAAAGAAATTGAGAAGCAATTAAAAATTATTCAAAGTGCTTATCAAGCAATTTCTAGAAATTTTGATTCATTAGAAACTACTCCAGCTGTAACTGGCTATGTTAAGGGTCAAAATATTCAATTTAATGATACCAACACATCTAGTAAGGCAGCTACTGCAATATCAGTCGCCCTTAATACTCAGATATCAGCTCTTGCAACAGACGTAGTTAATTATAATTTACTCAACAACGTTAATACCGCTCTAGACAATGTTATTTCAGCGCAAACAGCTCTTAACAATGCAAAAAATGCAAATGCAACTAAAGACGTGGTTTCTGTTGCTGCAGGAGTCAAAGCAAAAATTACTGTTTCTAAAATAGTTTTGGGTAAAGTTATAAGTCAACCTTTATCTGCAAATGATGAAGTTGTGATAGTTGCTCACAATGGTATTAAGCTTGATGTTAAAGTATCGCCAGCTGCGCCAGGTGCTAAAAATAGTACAGTTGAATTTACAGCGCCAAAAGTTGTAACTAATGGTAAAGAACCATTTAAGATTTTAGTTAATGGCGTAGAAGGTATTTTTTCTGTTCAAGTAACTGCTGCTATTATAGATAAAGTATCTTTAAAAGGTGAACATGTTCGTGAAGAAAATGGTATTCACTACGTTAAATTTGCTTCCCACGGTGCATTTGACGTGTTTGCTAAATACACAGATGATTCAGAAAAGCAAATTACGAGTGTAATACATACTTCTCCAATTAATCTTATTGTGCCGAGTTCAAACTATCAATTAGCAAAACCAGCTGCAGAGAAAGTTCATTTTACAAGTTTAAATATAACAAGCGGTTATATGCCTACTCCAATTGCTGTCACTGTAGGTAGCGGTTCATCGCAATCTGTTAAACTTTATGTTGAAAAAAAACCATTATTTAAAGATGCTAAGGTTACAACTCCGCCTTTTAATGCCGATGGAACGTCTGGTACTGGAAATCCAGTGACTTCTACTCCTGTAGGTAGTCAAGACTATAATCAATATTGTTTAACTTTAACTGATTTAAATTATGCTTTAGTAGATATTGATGCAGCGTCAATTCCTGCTGGTACAGCTTCCACCTCTGCTCGCCCTTTTACTAACTTCTCTTTCAAAGCGCCAGCAAAGGATTCTGGTTTTGTGATAGTTCCAGCAGTCGCGGGTGTTTCTGAAAAACTTTGTGCAACAAAAACTGCAGCACCAGGCGCATCTATTGAAGTTGGAATTATGTATGAAAATAGTGTTGTTGCAACAAGCAAAGTATCTGTTGCACAGCCTGTTTTAACTAATACCATTACTTTATCTTCTACAAGAAATGCAAACGGTCTCTTTACTGAGCCAGTTATTATTGTGACAGATGCTAGTAGAGATATTCCAATTGAGCTTTATCGCTTAAAATCTGATGGCAGCGTATCAACAACTGATAAGGCTATTGTTGGAACTATGTATACGTTTCAAGATGTTGATACAAGTAAGTTAATTATTAATGGTAATAAAGTATCAATTAACTCAGCTTATTTAAGTAGTCTTAAACCTGGTCAAACAGCAAAAATGCAGTTAAAGGTAGTTCCTACAGGATCATCTTATACTTTAACTACTGATACAGAAAAACCTAGTGATATCATTACAATTCAATACACTAAATAACCCCCCCTTCTTTAAGCCTTGGCTATAGCTAGCTGCCAGGGCTATTTTTTAAGGTAAAAAACAAGAAGTTTTTTACCTTAATTCTAAAAAAAAATTTAAGTTTTACATACTAATTTAGGATATTTTATATGAAGTTGAAAAATTATTTAAAAATTTCCGCTCTTAGTTTAGGTTTATTGGCTCCTGCGGTGACCTCTTGCGGTGGTGGTAGTGGATCATCTAATGGAGTTAGTGGTAGTAAAAGTGGCAGAACTGATTATAATGTTGAAGTAGCGAAAAAAAATCTTGATGCTTATTCGGAATTATATTCGGATCCAGCTAAGCTTTCAAAAGAAATTGAAAAAATAGAAGCAATGACGGATGAGGCTGCTAAAAATTATACTGTGAAGGAGTTGGATGATTTTCTTATAATCTTTAATACACTTTCGTTCAAAGATATAATTGAATATACTAAGAAAGTTACTTTCCTTTCCGCAACTGGAAAAGAAAAGGGTAAACAACAAATATTTGATGAGTTAATTGAGAATTTGCCTGAGGAGTATAGACAAACATATATAAGTGCATTGAATCAAGAAAAATCTAATACTATGCCTAAATCACCAGCAGTTGTTAAACAAGAAAAATTGAATAAATTCAGAACTCATCTAGTGCTTTTGAAACAAAATAAAGACCCAAACTCATAAATTACCCTAAGTTTTTAAAACAAATAAAAAACAAGATGACAAATGTTAAAAAATTAAGCTTTAAAAAATGGCTATCTTGTTTTTTATTTGTTTATAAAATTTTTTTATATTAAAAATTAACAAAAAATATTTTTAATAATAATACCATTTCCACTTAGAAACTTCACCTTTTAAAAATTCAATTTCAATTTTGATATAGATTTTACAATTTCGCTATTAATATTTCCCCAAACATCAATCCCTGCTTGAATTAGTTCTTTAATATTATTATATCTTTTAAATGATAAAAAATTCCTTTTTAAATATGGGCTCAAGATCCATTGAGCACCATATTACATACTCATTTTTATCTACAGTTTTAAAAAATTCATCTATAAATAATTGCATATGAGTTCTATTTAATTTTGGCAAAATAATACCAAAGTATTTGCCATCATTTGGATTTATTGCCCCAAATTTCCATGAATTTAAAAATGATGCTTGGTTTTTATATCTTGGAATTTTTCCTATTTTTTATAAAATATTTTTTGAATCAATTCTAAAAACATTATTCTATTTGTATATTTTTTATAAAAATCAAGCGTACTATTTTTATGCAAATTTAATCACCTTTAATGGTAATCTATTTTACGAAAAATCTAAGTGGAAATGGTATAATTATATTTTTATAATAATTTAATAAAATAATAATTATTTATATAATTTTTAAAATTTAAATTAGTATTTTGTGTTTTATAAATTAATTGTTAACTTAATAAAATTTAAAGAAATAATTTATAAACTTCAATTTAATTTTTTGACAAAAATTTTTTTGTAATTATAGTAATAAAAATTGTGATTTACAAAATTTTTATATCACAGTTTTAAAAGCTTTGTAATTTTGTATTTATAGTTATGGATAAACTTATGTAAATCCATACGTCTTTTGTTCCTTTAACAGTATTTTTAAAAAGCAAAATTTATACACAGTTGGTTGTGTATTGTTTTTTTGTTTTTAATTTCTAAATTAGGAGATTTAAATGAAGTTAAAGAATTCTGTAAAACTAACTGTTCTGAGTTTAAGCTTGGCAGCACTTGCTGTGACATCTTGTGGTGGTAAAAGTGGGGGCACTGATAATAATATTATACTAGCAAAAAAAAATCTTGATGCTCAGAGAGAAATGCTTTCAAGCCCAGAGCTGCTTTCAAAAGAAATTGAAAAGATAACTGCGATGACGGATGAAGATGCTAAATTGCACTGTCTACAGAAAATCAATACTTCTATTAACTATATGAATTTAGCATCAGCAGAAGATTTAAAAGAGAGGTATCTTAAAGATTTAAAAGAAAAATTAAAAATTGCAAAAGTAGAGAGCGATAAACAAAAAAAACAAAAAGAAATTGATGAAGTCACCAATCAGCAGGCTGATGTGTTAAAATTAAAACTTAAAAAAGCAGCTGAAGAAAATAAGCAAGAGTTAATTCTTCTGCAACCAGCAACTGCAAAACAAAAAAGTCTTGAGGGTTTAAAGGCATTACTAAAATTATTGCAAGAAAATAATCCACCATCTTCTCCAGTAGAAGACAAAGCGCCTCCAGTAGAAGACAAAG
>QOVW01000062.1 GCA_003339605.1 Spirobacillus cienkowskii
GCTAAAAACAAAAAAGTGTTCGAGGAACTCGCCATGCAAGATAGATTATTTGAACAAGCAAAAGAAACTTTGTACTTTTTGAGTCATCACCCCGAAGAACTAGCGGCATACACCCAACGTTTAAAATATCTGTTAGATACCGCTTCTCGACTTGATGATGCCAGAACTGAAGGTAAAGCTGAGGGCATTCAAATAGGTGAGCATAAAAAAGCGCTTGAAACAGCAAAAAAATTAAAAGCCAGAGACTTCTCAATGATAGATATTATAGATATGACTGGTCTCTCTCCAGAAGAAGTGGAAAATCTTTAATTATTGGAAGCGCTGGGCGCAAAGCCGCTGTGCTTCTGGTTTCATTATGACTGCTCGTTTTCCATTGCTGTACCAAACGTCTTACTCTTCGCTCCAACTACTTAGCTGCGGTAGCCCCATGGTCAGGTAATCAATAGTGACTACACAACAATTAGAAAAAAATTAATCGATAAGGCATTAACTCGTACATAAGAACAAGAATGCAGCCTTGTTTTGTTAAATATAAAATAAGCCACAAAAAAAGCCGTTATCAAACGATAACGGCTTTTTTTGTGGCGGGATGGACGGGACTTGAACCCGCGACCTCCGGCGTGACAGGCCAGCGTTGTAACCAACTCTACTACCACCCCACTTGTGAAAAGATGTATGCCAGAGAAGAACTCTGATTGCAAGCGATTATACAAAAAAATTTTAAACCAGAATATTTATTATTAATATCAATTATTTAAATAGAGCAGGGACGCCTCCCAAAAGAACAATCAAACCAAAAACAATACCCCCTATCGCAAACGCATAAAAAAGACCTGTCAGTATAAAGAACTTGATATTTGGTTTTTTTAATGGTTTTTCAGAGGTTTTTACGACACTACGCGTTGTAAAACGTGTGTTCTGAGGCTGCTTAAGATTTCTCGCCAGAGAATCCTGCCCCATTCTCGCCGAAAACAGTTTTGTTTTTTTGTTTTCGGCTTTTAGCCTATGTTCGCTAATTTGGATAACTTTTCCGCCTGAATTATGCTCACTCGTTCTAAAGCGTAATGAACCCGACTGGAATAAGTTTCTTACCATAATTTTAACCTCCTCATAACGAGAAGAAATTTGTGAGAATCTTATGTTCAAATATTATACTTTATATTAAGTAAGAATCCAATGGTATCGACAAACATTTATACAGCTTTTTTGTGACAAAAAAATTTATGGCTCAAATACACTTGTCGCCATATCCATCATGTTGCCATGCAAACTGGAATTGCTTGAAAATAATCTTATATATGGGCATTTTTCTTGAAAGTAAGATAATGAGAAGTCATTTTTAAATAAAAACAAATAACATCCCTGCATGTCCCTTACTGACACAACATCCGTTTGCTCTTTAGCCCGAGCAATATCATCAATAGAAGCATTGGTCCAACGCGCATGCTTAAAAGACAAATTTTCTAAGCTACATTCCACATTATATTCATTTTTTAGGCGAAAGAGGAGAACATCAAACTGCAAAACACCCACTGCCGCTAAAATTGGATCACTGGCTGCGCGACTTTCATCAACAAACATTTGCACAGTCCCTTCTTGGCACAACTGCACCAAACCCTTTAGCAACTGTTTTCGCTTTAATGCAGAGGTTGTTCTAACAACAGCAAAGTTTTCGGGAGCAAAGGCGGGAATCCCTTCAAAAACAAAATCGCCATTTTCAACAAGAGAATCACCAATTGCAAAAATTCCGGGGTCGTATATCCCTACCACATCACCTGCATACGCCTTTTCTAACGTACTTCTATCCTGCGCAAAAAACTGCTGGGGGTGAGTAAGTCGAATTTCACGATTAAGACGAGGTACTTTTACATTTAACCCAACCTCATAAGCTCCACTCACTATACGTAAAAAAGCAATACGATCCCTATGTTTTGGATCCATATTGGCTTGGATTTTAAATATAAACCCACTAAATTGGGTAGAAAAAGGATCAATTTTTCCTTCGCTACTTCCTTTAGAAGATGGAGGAGGCGACATGTCTAAAAACTTTTCAAGAAATAAACGCACTCCAAAATTTGTCATTGCTGCCCCAAAAAACACGGGAGACAATTGACCTTTTAAAAATTTCTCGTGCGAAAACGCGTCTCCTGCCATCTCAACCATTTCTAGGCCATCAAGTGCTCCCGATAATAAATCAGCGGGGACGCATTGTTCAATTTGCACTTTATCAGACAGAGGAATAATTTTTGCCACAGTTTCTGTTGTGGTATTTCTCCCTTCAAAAAAATGCAAACATTTCGATTCGCGTTCAATAATGCCTTTAAACCTTTCACCCGAAGAAACTGGCCAATTCATAGGATACGTTGCAATATTTAAAACGCTTTCTATTTCATGCATGAGATCAAGGGGATCTTGCGACTCTCTATCCAGTTTATTGACAAAAGTAAAAATAGGAATGCCACGCAACTTACAAACCTCAAACAGCTTAATGGTTTGCGCTTCTACACCTTTTGCAGCATCTATAAGCATAATTGCAGCATCTGCCGCAGCAAGAGTTCTATAAGTATCTTCAGAAAAATCTTGATGCCCGGGAGTATCCAACAAATTACATACAACATTTCTATATTCAAAATTCATCACGCTTGTGGACACAGAAATACCGCGTTGCTTTTCGAGCTCCATCCAGTCAGAGGTTGCAAATTTTTTTGATTTTTTTGCTTTAACCGAACCTGCCAAACGAATTGCGCCACCTAAAAGTAGCAACTTTTCGGTCATGGTTGTTTTTCCTGCATCAGGATGTGAGATAATGGCAAACGTTCTTCTTCTGTTTACTTCATTGTTTAGAGTATGTTTGTCAATGGAAGACATGGGTTTCTCCTATGGGACACTAAAAGACTGCTTTTTGCTAGCACAATTTTGACACTATGGGAATTTCAGAGTTACAAGATTGCTAGGATACTTGAGCACAGGTGAGTCACTTCATGCACCGAGAGGCATTTTTTATGAATCAAGTAAGTTTACTACAGCTTAGGGAAGTTGCAGATCAAATGATCATGCTTGCTAGCACCTTCCAAATAAAACCACACTATCTTCGTGCAAAACAAATTCGTCAAGCAGATAAATCACTGATTATGGTTGACGCTTTTTTTTCGAGAAATCTTAGTATTGAAGCAAAACAATGGCTAGAATCATTAAATGGACTTAGCGTATTGCGTAAAAAGCTCGCTTCACTAGAAGAAAAACAACGAGAAATTGATGAGCTCGAAACCAGATTAAATACTTTACAATCCATAATCCAAATTTGGTGTTCTTTAGAAGAGCCCGATAAGCAAAAAATAATTCAAAATGCGAAAAGAGCACAAGAGTTTATTCAAAATAACTTAGAAAAAACAGAAGCTCACATTATTCACCGTTACAACAGATTCTCTGCCCTAAAAGATTTAACGCCTTATGCCGACAACGCAAGTTATCTATGCGAAGCTGTTTTTCACTACGAAAATCGCGAAAAATATGAGTCAAACATCGAAAAAGTAGAACAAAAAATACTCAATGCCAAAGAAAGACTAAAAACAGTCAACAGAGGTTTTTGGTTGGCGGTTATTTTTTGTTTATTTGTTGTCACAATTCCTATTTGCTTTTTATTTGTAATTAGCCTTTGGAAACGCAAAAAAGAAATAGAAAATCAAATTGCCAACAGCGAAGAAACTTTACGCCGTGAAAATAAAAGACTTGTTGCAGCCGAAGAAGGAGCGATTGTCGCACAAGACATCAGATCGCACCTAGGCGATATGTCTCTTGAGCAAATTAGAAATACTCTGGCAGAAGTTAGAGATCTCCGTGCCGAATTTCAAGGTCCAGAAAGAACCACAAGCACAACAGCAATTTTGCTGAGTTTTATTGATTTACATCGCATCAAGCTTTCAGAGTTATTTGGAGAAATTCCAGAAAATCCCGTTAAAGTCTTTAAATGGTTTTACGAGCATGTTTCTAGATGCCAAAACACAGAACAAACAATTCAAAAATTAATGGAAAAAAAACAAGAAGTTTTACAGCAACAAAAGCAAATTACCAAAGGATATTCGAAAGAAATTTTGATTAATAGTATAAAAAAATTAGATTTTGTTTTAAATTCAACCATGAAGTTTACTTTTGACACAGAAAATAAAGCTCATTTTGCAGACATTTGCACAAAAATACCTCCTATTCTTGCGCAAATCCGAGAAGTTTTATTTTTTGTGAGCAGGAGTCATCCAATTGACGCCCAATATTGGGAAATGTTGCGCCTTAAAATTCAGGGATTTTCAAATATAATGTCTTTGTGTGTCTTAGATGCAGAAATTGCAAATTACGACCTTGAGCTTGTAAATGCTAAGCCTATTGAAGCAAAGAAAGGTAACGCATGAGTAAATTTCTAAAATGGCTCTGTATATCCCAAATTTTATGTATACAAAGTTTTGCTTTTGCAGAAAGTGAAGAAAATAAAATTAGTTTTGATTTTACTAAAATGTCTATTTCTGCTTTTGGTGTTTTTAACGTAACACAAGACATTAAAGGGGATAGTGTTGCCGCAGAAGTCAACGCACGCAAAAATGCATTATCAAACATTTCTAATTACTTTAAAAATACTTGCAATAAAATTGAAAAAAACCAACTTGGCACTAAACCAGAATGGGAAAATCTTTTTCGTTCGCAAGGCAGTGAAATTTATGCAAACGGATTTGTAAAAGTTTCACTTGCAGCCCCATACCGCGACGTATTAAAAACACCAAATAGTGCAAAAAAGAAACCAGTAACAACAGAAGATGGTAAAAAAATTGCTTTTTCTATGCATTTAACGCTTCCAGGTAATGCAGTACAATGTGGCGCCATTATTCTTGATACAGGAAACAATAAAAAGGTTTTGGTTTCACCTGCAAAAGTAGTGTCCTCATCAATTGGCCTGACTCTCGTAAAGCTCGCTTTTGATGGCAAATCAGAATTAAAGCCAGCAACACCAGAAGATGCCGCAATTTTACAAAACTCAACACTTGCAAAGGATCCTTATGTACCTGCTAGTGTTATTCCTATTGTCGTTGTTATTCCTGAACAATAGTTTTGCAATTAGCGACAAATCCAATACAAACAACTCTTTTCAAATTCAAGAAAAAATTCCTTTTATTGTGTTTGTATGTGAATACTGTAATACAAAACAACAAAAAATTTCAAATAATTACAATAAAAACTTTGTACAAAAATTAAAAAAATTTGAACTTTATCACGATCGCAACTGGTCAAAAGAAACACAAAATGTAATTAAAAAACAGCAAGATAGCGAATATCAAGTACTGGGTACTAAAAGCTGGCCTCCTCAAATCCCTTTTGCAATTTCACCATTAAGCAAAGAAAATGGGTTACTTGTATTTGTTAACTATCCAAAAGAACAAGGTTCAGCACAACCAATAGAAACTAAAAAATATATATTATTTTACAAAAAACAGGTCATTATTGGAGAAAGTGAGGACGTTGTTCTCGAAAGCTTAACCAACAACCTACCAAAACTAAGTAATAAAATGGGTGTAAAGTTCTTTATTGCTAAAGACATTTCTGGCAATGAAATACCTGCCCTAGAAAATGTAATAAAAAACTTTACAGCAAACAAAAATTCGATAATGATTCCTTACGAAGTGACTAAAGGTGGTGTCTATTATCGTAGTGATATCAACGTATCAAAGATCATGCATACCATAAAACAAGTAAACCAAAATGTCCCTAATCTATCTGCCAAAATAGCTAGTGGAACAATCGATGTAATAGAAGTAACAAAATCAAAATGAACAGCTTGGAACAAATATTTAAACTTTCGCTCTATGCATACATTAATTATTTAAATCTAAAATCAAACCACATTAAGCAATTAAACGAGAAAGAATTTTATAATATAATTATAAATAATTTTAATAAATATGATGATTTTTTTAATAACACAAAAATATGCCCTCAATTGATAAATACTTTTTTATCACAAACACAAATACTGTGTGAATATGAAGCAATGACTTTTATGCCTGACGATATTATTGATGAATATAATGATACTAAATTAAATATTGAAAAAACAATTGATAAAATTATTTATGAAATTTCATTACAAAAACACTTAAAGCAAGAAAACTTAAATTTGCTAGATAGACGATTATTTATAGGATTCGTCAACACTTTTAAAGAATGGACTGAAGATATTAAATTTTTTAAAAATAATGATAATGATAAATTTTTACTTTTACAAGAATCACCATTAATCTCATTGTGTCTATTCTAAAATTAATGCAGGTAAAAATAAAATGACAATACAAAAACAATGCTGGACAATTTTAAGCGACGAATTAAATATAGAAAGCGAAAATATTACATTAAAAGATCAAGAACACCATTACGCTTGTAATGTGTTACGACTCAAAAATAACGACTCAGTAGAAATCACAAATTGTTATGGATTAAAAGCAACAGGAATTATTGTTAATGCTAATAAAAAAGAACTAAAAATTAAAATATTAGCAATAAATAAACACGCAGCAATCCAACCAGTAATTCACTTATGGCTAGCAATGCCAAAACTTTCAACAGCTGAAGATGTGATTGCAATGAGCTCAGAAATGGGCGTCAGTCAAATTCATATTTTTAAAAGCGAAAAATCTTTTACAAAATCTCCTTTAAAAATGGAAAAAGCAATACAATTAAGTAGAGAGGCAACACGAATTAGTAAAAGTGCATTTGCATCTGAAATTTATTATTATGCATCTATGAATGAGTTTTATGAAAAAAATGAAGTTCAAAAAAATTCTAAGCAATTAATTTTATTTTGTGATGAAAGTCATATTTACGAAGGCAAAATACAGAATTCAATTTTAAAAATTTTGCAAAATAATTTTACACCAGAAACAAAAGAAATATGCATTTTAATAGGACCTGAATCCAGCTTTTCAAACAAAGAGAGAGCGTTTATTTTAAACAATATTCCTTCTTTGCCTGTATCATTAGGGCCAAACCTATTAAAAGTGCCTAATGCTGTTGCAAGTGCGCTAGGAACAGTAATAAGCTTCAGAAATGATTTCAGTTAAATCTTACCATCTAATGTTAGTAAGTTTTTATAAAACTCTGGTCTTCTGTCTCTAAAAAAGCCCATACCAGCTCTAAAAGCTTCTGTCTCACTAAAACTCAAATCTGCATAAATAATAGTTTCAGACTCTCTATCTGCCTCGGCAATTTTATCGCCCGTATAACTGCTTACAAAAGAACTGCCATAAAAATTCATATTTTTCTCTATGCCAACCCTGTTTGCAGCGGCAACATAAACTGCATTGCTGACAGCATGGCCAATCATAGCTCTTTGCCACATGTCTTTCGTATCCAAAGAATGTGCCTCAGGAGGTTCGCTGCCAATTGCTGTAGGATAAAGTAAAAGGTTAGCTCCTTGTAACACCATACTGCGCGCGCATTCAGGAAACCACTGATCCCAACAAATCCCCACACCAATTTTTCCATACAATGTATTCCAAACTTTAAAACCTGTATCACCTGAATTAAAGTAATACTTTTCTTGGTAACAAGGCCCGTCAGGAATATGAGATTTTCGATAAACCCCCATTATACTTCCATCAGCGTTAATCATAGCAAGACTATTATAATAAGCCTGACCCGATTTTTCAAAAAAACTAACTGGTAATACTACTTTTAATTTCTTTGCTAACAACTGAAAGTGCAATAAAAAAGGATGATTTTCAACTTCATTAGCTAAAGCAAATAAATGATCAAATTGCTCCTGACAAAAATAATGATACTCAAACAATTCAGGAAGAAGAATTACATGAGCCCCATTTTTTGCAGCCTTTTCTACGTATTGAGTTGCTTTCTCAATATTAGTTTGCACATGATCAGTCATTTTTATTTGAATAAGAGCAAGTTTCGTAGTTTTTTGCATTAATTATAGTCTCCAAATTTGGCCCGCAGGTTGTTGTTGTGTAACACAATGAAACGAGCCTCCTCCTGAAATAATGTATTTCGATTTTAATCCAATAACCTTATGCTCAGGAAAAACTGTTTCTAGAGTTTTTAATGCCTTAGCATCATTTGGATCATCATAAGTTGGTACCACAACAAAACCATTGCCAATATAAAAATTAGCATAAGTGCACGGCAGACGCTTTCCATCAATTTCCATTTTATTTCTAGGTAAAACAAGAGGAACAAGATTAAAATTATTACCCGATAAATCTGTCGCTTTCTGCAAAACGTCTAAATTTTGCTGCATAGTCGCATAATTTAAATCGGTCTTATCGTCCGTAATAGAATAGACAATCGTATTTGCATTTACAAATCTTACAATTGTATCAATATGGCCATCAGTGTGATCACCTTCTAGTCCATTTTCTAGCCAAATTAGCTTATTAATACCTAAATAATTTTTAAGATATTGTTCAATGTCATCTTGTGTTAAGTTAGGGTTACGCATTTTACTTAAAAGGCATTGTTTTGTTGTTAATGCCACACCATTTCCGTTAACATCTAAAGATCCCCCTTCCATCACAACAGATGTTTGAAAAAAAGGAACTTTTAAATATTGCGCAACATAATTTGGAGCTAAGGTATCTAGGTCCCACTTAAATTTTTGTCCCCAGGCATTAAACTCCCAATTAACAAAGCTTAAGTTCTCAGCTTGTTTAATAAATATTGGTCCATTATCTCTAAACCAAATATCGTTTAATGGCACATTATGAATAGTAACGTTTGAGTTGTTTTTAAATCTTGCATTTGCATCGATTTCCGCCTCTTGAGAACCAACAATTAAATTTACAGGCTCGTAAGTAGAAATTGTAGAGACTAACTCCTCAAACTCTTGTCTCACTTCTGATAAATGCCCAAACCAATTTTCTTCATCAAACGGCCAGCAAGTCCATGTTGCAGCGTGCAAAGACCATTCAGCAGGCATAGAAAAACCTAGATTTAACGGTATATTATTAATTATATCTGGCATTAAAAACCCTTTTTAAATCAAAAAAATTTCAATATCTGAACACCAGAGAAATTGTTACATGATAGTTTTTTTCTCGTCTAGCAAATTATTTGTTTGTAATTATCAAAAGGATTCTTAACCTGCGCCTTTAAAAACCCGAGCAGTTATTGTTTTAACTTCTTTCATAATAACTTTGATCTTTTTAGCTTCAATAATATAGTCTTTCATTGCATCATATGCTTTTCTTTCGTCTCCGCCCGCTGCAATCCATTGAGCAATTGTCGATCCCCCTATAAAATCACTGGGATGAGCAAATATTACTTTGTGAGCTTCTAGATACGAGGTTGGTGTATCTAGTCCTTCCTTTTCAAACAAATTTAATGCAAAAAGAAGACAACGATGAATAGACTCTTCTACATAAGAGACTTCCATCCCTCTTGAGAAGACAATTTTATCTTTAATTTTAAATTTTGTAGAACTTTCTAAAGCCATAGAACCGCTCCTCACTCGCCAAACAGGTATCGGCAGAAGGTGTAAAATTCCTTAAGAGAGCTTAATAAGAAGAGGTATTTTAGATTTTAAATAAAAAAAGGAACTAGTATTGTTTTTACTAGTTCCTTTCTAATGTAAAAAAGTTCACTAAAACTATTTTCTTTTTTTAGCGGCTGATTTTCTTTTTACACCAACTTTATCTTTAAGAGACGAAGCAACTCTAAAACTAACCTTTTTAGATGCTGGAATTTTAATTTCTTCACCAGTTTGAGGATTACGTCCCTTGCGTGCTGCACGATCTTTAACTTGTAAAATACCAAGTTTATCAATACGAACTTTCTTACCAGCAGCAACGTGATCTTCAATTGCATCAAGAAAAGCCGCAATGACTTCTTTCGTTAATTTTTTTGGTAATTGATCAAATCTAGAAGAAACTTCAACAGTTAAAGCAGAAGTAGAAACAGTTGCAACTTTTCTTTTTGACATATAATAAATATCCTTTCGCATAAAAGTTAAATGGATCTTTAAATATCTTTGCCTAAAATCAACCTAATATCAAGAGGCAAAGTATATTTTTTTTATTTCCTATTGTAGGATAGGCAAAACTTTGAGTACAAACTTCTCAAAGCAAATAATCAGAAGGGATATATACCATGGATCAATCAATACTTTCAATACAATCTTGTGTTAGTTACGGTCATGTTGGAAATAGCGCTGTTACTTTTCCTTTGCAACGTTTGGGAGTTGAAGTTTGGCCAATACATACAGTTCATTTTTCCAATCATACTGGATATGGCAAATGGGGAGGCAGGGTTTTTGACATAGACGCTGTCAGAGATGTGTTTCACGGTATTAGGGATCGTGGGGTTTTAGCAAAATGCAATGCCTTATTGAGTGGATATATGGGCAGTCAAGAACTCGGTAAAGTCATGATAGAAGCTATCTTAGAGTTGCGAAAATACAACATCAATACAATTTACTGCTGCGATCCTGTAATGGGAGATGTGGGCAGAGGCTTTTTTGTTAAACCAGGAATTCCGGAATTTTTTAAAGATGAAATGATAAAATATGCGACAATAATGACTCCTAACCACTTTGAATTCGAATACCTATGTGGCGAAAAAATTGAAACACTCGAACATGCGATTTCTGCAGCGCAAAACCTTATAAAAAAAGGTCCAGAAGTTGTTGTTGTAAGCAGTTTAATATTAAATAATAATAAAAACTCAAACTTAAGCATACTAGCAGCAAATAAAAACTCGGTATATCTTATTACAACACCTTACATTCCAATTTCGCTTAACGGCACAGGAGATCTGACCTCCGCTTTATTTACTCATTTTTATTTAAAAGATTCAGAAAATATAGGAAACGCATTAGAAGAGACAGTCTCTAGAGTATTTAGTATTATAGATGCAACTCATTTAGAAAATTCTAGGGAACTACTTCTAGTTAAAGCACAAAATTACTTAATTAATCCAAAGTTTAATTTTAAAGCGGAAAAAATTAATTAATCCATTGTACTATTTTTACCTGAAGATTCTGTTTGGTTTTGATTAAGATTTCTTATATATTTTTTTTCAAAATGAGCTACAAAAGATAAAAACACAATAAGCCCTACAGTAATAACAATAGTGCTTAAATAAATTCCATAGCCTGCTAAAATTCCCAGAGCAGAAACTGTCCAAATTACAGCTGCAGTTGTTAAACCTTGAACCTTACTTGAAGATTTAAATATTGCACCTGCTCCAATAAAACCAATTCCGGAAACAATTTGAGCAACAATTCTCGTTGCATCAAGTCGCTGTCCACTATGAATTAAATCAGTATTAGAATAATCTGTCATGACCAAAGAAAGAGCCGTAAACATTGCCGATGCAACACAAATTAAGGCATTAGTCTTAATTCCTGCTAATTTTCCTCTTATTTCTCTTTCTACTCCAACTATAGTACCAACTAATAATGCAACCCCGACTCGAGGCAACAAAAATAATAAAATATCTAGTTCTGATATTTGATGATTTGGAATAGGCACTTCTGAGAGCATTGTAAATCCATAAATTTATTAATTATGTCTATAATTCATCATTTAATTGTAAAATGTTTGAAATTATTTCACGCATCGCCAAAGTTATGACCAATTCTAAATTTTCATTCATAAACGCCGATCTCAAGTTAATCGAAATTTAAAGGTTAACCAATATGAATGAAAAAAAACCTGAGCTAAACGAAGATGATCTATTAAGATACATGAGAGACCAAGCTTGCCGTGCAGAAACTTCTGGTATTGCAGCTAAAAAATTTTCTCATTTTCAAAAATTACTAACAAAAGTATATTCACTTTCAGATAAAGAATTTGATATTGCGTTTTCAACTCTTGAGTCAATGATTGAAAGTTTTAATAGCAAAAAAACAAATTCAGAAGATGAAGAAAAAATAAAAAATTCACAAAAAAACAAAGAAAAAACTATAGAAATAATTTCAAATAAACAATAAATTTAATTAAAAATATTCATGAATATCAATAATAAAAATATCGTATGTAGTTCGAAACATAACACTAGTTGGCACAACTACATCAGAATTAACAAAACCAACCCATTTTAATTCCAAATCAGAATCTTTAACAAAAGGACCATAATAAAATCTACTATTTGCAATAATACCGTAACCATTATTATTTTTAGTTACAGAGATATAACTATTAACATAAACCTCTCTATCAAGTAAGTTAATTGTGGATCTAGAAAAATAACTTTTATTTATAATATTTGGTAAATTTACGGTTTTATTACTTAACAAAGACTCTGCTTCTTTTTTATTTAAAATTTCTTTTTTATCATTTTTATCTTCTTTATCTTTGACATAAAAAATACCGTCTTCTTCTGAAACAAACTGAAATGGAAGTCTACCACAAAAAATATTCCTCAATCCTTTTGATCCAAGTCCTGATAAAAAACTAGAAATTTTTTCAAAGCTTTGATGAGAATAAACTGTGTTTTGTTCAGTAAGATAATTTATATCATAGCCATTAAGCTCAAAAGATAAATAATCTTCACCTAATGGCCCTATAGCAGTTGATTTAAATGTATTATAATTATTTTTCCATACCCCCTCCATTTGTAAAGAAAATTTTTCTTTACCATCAATAATAAAATCAGCAAAAAATTGCGGATTTTTAGAAGAAAAACATTTGTTTTGAATTTGATTAATTATATCTAGGATTTTATCTTTTGAATCTACCCTAACAAGTTCTTTTTTTATTTTCATAGAAATACATGAATTAAATAAAATAAAAAAAGAAATAATTACAATTATTTTAAAAAAATTTTTTTTCATATTTTTATTTCACCATTAATTGAAATACTTTTCCAGCTATATTTTTACCCGTCAATGATTCATAAGTTTTTAGACCCGTAGGTGAAGTTATATTAATTTCGCCAACACGATTCCCAATTAAATCGAGTCCTGCAAAACAAATATTTTTTTCATTTAAAAATTTTGCTAACTTTTCACAAATATTTTTTTGTTCTTTACTCATTTCTTTAATCACAGGCTTACCACCTTGCGCAAGATTTGAAGCAACTTTACCACGAGAAGGAAATCGCACAAAGCTTGCAATAACTTTTCCTTTTACAATAATAACCCGTCTGTCACCTTCTGAGTGTATTTCAGGCAAATAAGGTTGAATTAAAACTTTTTCTTTAAGGAATTTGTTTACTTGCTTTTTATTTAAAATTGTTAGTAATTCATTTTTATTAGGCAGTAAAGAAACATCTTCTCCGCCATGCCCTAGCCAAGGCTTACAAATTATCCCATGGGTTAAAATATCTTTATTAGTATTACAAAATTCTTCAACAATTTCTACAGAAGAAGTTAAGCATGTAGGAATAATATTATGAGTATTAATAATTTTCTCAGAAAAGGCTCGCCATTGCAAAGCTTTTTCATGATAAGTTAATAAAGTATCTGCTGAATTAATAGTTGGTACTTCTTTTTGCGATGCTAGAATCCAACACAAATCTTTATACTCTTCATTAAACGGTGGATCCTTTCTTACAAAGCAAATATTAAAAAAATTTAGAGGATATTTTTTTTTACCAAGAGACAGATAATCAATTTTTAAATTAGAAATTGTTTTAATTTGACAAACTTCATTAATATAAATCTTTTCACCAAAAACATGAACATTTTCTGACAAAGACCAAAAAACATTCCAAGATTTAGCAATTGCACTTTGACATAATGCTATACTAGAATCCGTTGCAAGGTTAACCTTTGTCAAGGAATCTGCAATTATTATTAAATTCTTATTCATATAAGCTTGATTCCTTTTGTTGAACTTAGCTATTAATTTAAAAGTTTATAATATTTATTTATTAATTGCAAACCAACACTTGCAAAAAATAAAAATTAAATGCTATAAAATAGTCTCATTTAACTCATCACTTTAAATGGGAGCTTAACCAAAATGATTGATTATCGAAAACTTGGTTTTGTTTCAACAAAGCAACACACAATCTGTGAATTTGAAGGTAAAATGCTCATTGAGCACGTGATTACGCGCTCTGGCTTTAGTAATCAGTATTCAATATTATATCAAAAAAGAGCCCCTACCCATGAAGTCAGCGCAGAAATTTTTAATCACGAAAATCCTTTTTTTCCTTCTTTTAAAATTAAAAACAAACATGAATTAAAACGCTTACATTTTCAAACAGGTCATTATAAAAACTCAGGAACAATGCTCGAGTCTAGAGCTATTTTACTCACAAACAAAAGCTGTTCTGTAGGCATTGTGCAAATTTCCAAAAACGATAAATATTTTTTTTCAAACGCAGATGCTGATGAAATCTTTTTTACAGTAGAAGGAAATGGTATATTACAAACAATTTTAGGAGAAATTGACTATAAAAAAGGTGACTATTTGTTTATTCCTAAATCTATTCCTTACCGCTTTCTTCCTAACAATCCCTCTAATATGCTTATTATAGAAGGAAGCAATAACTTTGATATTCCACAAGAATTTAAACAAAATACAGGACAAATTCGCCTAGATGCTCCTTATAATCATAGAGATTTTAAATCACCAACACGTCTTCCAACAATTCAAGACAATGAAAATTTTCCTATTATTATTAAAAAAGATCATCAACTTTCAATACATGAATATACAGATTTTCCTTATAAAATAGTAGGATGGGATGGCTGGTACTGGCCATTTTGTTTTTCTGTAAACGACTATCAACCTAAAACAAGCTCTATTCATCTGCCTCCTACAGCACATACACTATTTTCTGCCGAAAATTTTTACGTCATGAATTTTGTACCAAGAATACTCGATTACCATCCCAAAGCTGTTCCTTGCCCGTGGCCACATTCTAATATCGACTGCGATGAAGTGATTTTTTATGTCAGCGGCGATTTTACCAGTCGTAAAGGAATTTCAAATTATTCAATAAGCTATCATCCTTCTGGTATTCCGCACGGCCCCCATCCAGAACGATATGAACAAAGTGTTGGTGCAAAATTCACACAAGAACTCGCAATTATGGTTGACACTTTTGAACCATTATCGATAACTGAAGCTGCAATGACTCTTGAAGATCCAAAGTATCATTATACTTGGAATAGTCATTCGCATTTATAATAACTACATATAAAGCTGGCGATTTTATGACACAAATTGAAACGAAATCTACTTTTAACATAATTTTAACAGGTGGCGGAACCGCGGGGCATGTTTGGCCTCATTTTGCATTATTTGAATCAAGCAATTCGCATCTTGCCCAAGCTTTTCATGAAAATAAAATACAAGTGCACTATGTTGGTTCAAAGTCGGGTATGGAAAAAGATCTTGTTACCAAAAATCAGCCCTCATGGCATTATCATTCAATTGAGACTGGAAAACTACGTCGTTACTTTAGTTTAAAAAACATTTCTGATCCATTTTTAATATTACTAGGAGTTATTCAAGCATTTTTTTTAATTGGCAAAGTTAAAGCTTCACTTGTTTTTTCTAAAGGAGGTTTTGTTTCAGCCCCTGTTGTGTGGGCTGCATGGTTACGAGGTGTGCCTGTTGTCATTCACGAAAGCGATGCGACACCTGCACTTGCAACCAAATTAACTTTACCATTTGCATTTAAGGCATTAGTTGCATTTCCAGATACTATTACAAAAATGCCGCAAATTTTTCAAAATAGAATTTATGAAATGGGTTTACCAATTCGTGAATCTTTATTTTCTGCCACCAAAGATCAGGCGATTGAATTTTTTTCACTTGATAAAGAAAAAAAGACAATTTTAATTTTTGGTGGAAGCTTAGGAGCAAGAAGTTTAAACCAAAAAATGTTTGAAATTATTCCATCACTAATTAATAATTATAATATTATTCATATAGTAGGAAAAGGCAATATTACTCAAATTTCAAGTTCAAAAAATTACAAACAATTTGAATTTCTAACTGCAGAAATGAAATATGCCTATGCAGCGGCCGATCTTGCTATTTGCAGGGCAGGAGCAAGTAGTATTTTTGAACTTGCTGCAGCAAGAATACCTATGATTTTGGTGCCACTTGGTTTGCACGCAAGCCGCGGCGATCAAATTATAAATGCTAAAATATTTACAAACAAAGGTTGGGCACAATCAATTGATGAAAGTACGTTTCAAAACGAAACGGCAATTAAACTTATTGAATTAACATTCACTTCATTAGAAGAAAGAAAAAGGGCATTAGAAACAGCTCCTGCAAAAGATTCTTCATTTAAAATAGGAGAACTAATTTGGGATATTTTATTAAAATTTGAGGCCAAAAAATAATGTTAGATAAAAAATTTATTTCCTCAAATATTTTTAATATTTTAAATAGTAACAATAATTTTAACTTTACAATATTAATCGAATTATCTGAACTTCATATACTTGCAGAATCTATTATTCCGTGTTTATTACCTGGAGACTGGATTTTTTTAGATGGAGATTTAGGAAGTGGTAAAACAGCTTTAACAAAACAGCTATCAATTGCTTTAGGAGCAGAAAGTTTTTCTACAAGTCCTACTTTTTCAATTTTAAACACAGAAACTCTAAACAAAGAAAAAAGTATTCTAGATAAATCAATTAATTTAAACAAACTTATCCATTTAGATCTTTATCGTCTAAAAAGTGGAAAAGAATTAAATTTTTTAGGCTTAGAAGATGAATTCAATCTTTCTTCATCTATTTGTATCATTGAATGGCCATATAATATTGATGAGCCTGATTATGAAAATTTTTTTAAATTAACAAAATGCCCAAAACCCAAAAGAATTCTTGAAATATCAATTGAGTTAACAGAAGACCAACTCATAAGAAGTTATGCTTTTAAAAAAACTGAGATTTAGATAAATTCCAAAAGTCAAAATTCATACACATAGAATAAAATTACTATAAGATATATATTTAAAAATATCAAATACCATAATTTTAAAAAGGTGAAAAATGAAAATCATAAAAATACTATTTTTTATTTTAACTATACTTTTTAACACTAAAGTTTTTTCAATTTCTGTTACTTTTATAAACCCAGGAAAATCTGATGAGGATTTTTGGGTCACCTCTTCAAAATTTACTCAAGCTGCTGCAAAAAGTTTAGGCATTGATCTTGAAGTTTTGTACGCCGAAAGAAATAGAGTTTTAAATGTTAAAATTGCCGAAGAACTATCTCAAAGAACAAAAAAACCAGATTTTGTTTTTATTGTAAACGAAAAACTTTTAGCAGAAGAAATGCTTCAAATTTTAGACAAATATAAAATAAAAACTTTTTTAATTCATTCAGATTTAGTTCCGGAGCAAAAGAAAAATTTATCCAATCCAAGAGAAGTACTAAAAAATTGGATTGCAACAATTGTACCAGATAACGTTTTTGCAGGTCATTTAATTGCCAAGGGAGTTTATGATACAGCAAAACAAAATAAAAAATTAAATACCTATAATTTAATTGCAATTCATGGCGATAAAGCCACTCCAACCTCACAAGAAAGAAACCTCGGTTTACAAAAATTTTTAAAGGAAAATCCAAAAATTAATTTAAAACAATCTTTGTACGCAGAATGGAATAAAGACATTGCATACGAACAAACTAAAATTATTTTACAACGATACAATGATATCAATATGATTTGGGCTGCCAACGACCCTATTGCAATTGGAGCTTTAAAAGCAGCGCAAGAAAGTAAAAAGTCTCCTGGAAAAGATATTTTTATAGGTGGGCTAAATTGGCTAAACGAAGCAATTCAATCAGTAAAAGATAATAAGCTTGCAATTTCTGTCGGTGGTCACTTTATGAATGGGGCATGTGCACTAATTGTTTTGTATGATTATGTTAAAGGCATTGATCTCAAAGAAAAGGATCATAAAATAGAAATTAAAGTTTTTTCATCTGTAAACTCTAAAGAAGCACAAAACTTTTCACAACTTATGAAAGAAGAACATTGGAGTAAAATAGATTTTAAAAGGTTTTCAAAATTTCATAATAAAACTTTAAAAACCTATAATTTTAACTCAAAAAAAATACTAAATACACTTAAAAAATAAGTGATATATAATTAAAAATTTAGCAATATTTCTTATATTCATCTTCTATTTCTTGCACCAAAACTTTAACAATATCATCTATTTTTACTTTTCTTGTTTCTGCCCTATTGTCACGATATTTTAATTCCACACAATTTTCTGCAAATGTTTTAGGAGAAAGAATAATTCTAAATGGAATACCAATTAAATCTGCATCTGCAAATTGCGACCCAGGTTTTTCATCTCTATCATCAATTAGTACCTGAATTTTTTGGTCACACAAATTTTTATAAATTTCTTCAGAGGTATTAAAAATATTTTGTTCTTTTTTATTTAGTACGCAAAAATGCACTTCAAAAGGAGACACTGGGAGAGGAAAAATAGGTCCTCTTTCATCATGACTTTCTTCAATTATAGCTGGTAATAGTCTTGTAATACCAATTCCATAACATCCCATAATTGGATATTGTTTTTTGCCATTTTGATCAAGATAAGTGCAATTCATTCCTTCAGAATATTTAGTACCTAAATGAAAAATGTTACCTATTTCAATACCTCTCGTTGTGGCAAGTGAATGACTACAATTTGGACACGGATCACCTTCGCGTGCAGCAGCAATATCACCAATAATTATTTTTTCTCTATCTGATACTTGAGAAAGCAAATCTCTATCGGCATTAAAATTTACAAAATGAAAATCTTTTTCATTTGCTCCAACAACTAAATTACGACTCTTAACAACGGTATGATCTAATATTACAATACAATTTTTTAGATTAAGCCCAATAGGTCCAGTACTTCCTGCAACACCACCAGCACGCACAATTGCATCATGAGAAGCAGGTACAACTTCAGACTGCACCAATGTTCTCACTTTTTTATCTATAACCTCTAGATCACCACGCACAAAAGCAATCACAGGCACATTTGAAAGAGTTTGAAACATCACAGCCTTTGCTGTTTTATCTGGAGATACTTCAAGATGTTTGGATAGCATTTCAATAGTTTTTATATTTGGGGTATGAACTTTATTTAAAGCAAGCTCTGACTCATTGCAATTAATAACATAAGGAGACGTTGAAATTTCTTCGTTAGCCGCATATTTGCATTTTGGACAAGTAATAAGTTTATCTTCACCAGTTGGTACTAACATTTGAAATTCGTGAGAATACTTACCACCAAATAAGCCATTATCAGACATAACACTTACAAAATTTTTACATCCTGTTCTTTTATAAAATCGATTATAAGCGCTATACATTTTATCATAATATTGCTTTAAGTCATCTTCATTTGTATGAAAACTATAAGCATCTTTCATGGTAAATTCACGCAAGCGAATCAAACCACCACGAGGTCTTGGCTCATCTCTAAATTTTGTTTGAATTTGATACATCATCACGGGTAATTGACGATAACTAGTAATTTCTGTACGTGCTAAGTAAACAACAGGTTCTTCATGAGTTGGATTTAAAACCATTTGTTTTTCATGACGATCTTTAAACTTCATCATGTCTTTACCAAATGTTTGATAGCGACCCGTTTCTTCCCAAATATCTTTAGGAGAAGCACAAGGCAATCGAACCTCCTGCCCCTCAACAGATTCCATTTCTTCACGACAAATTTTTTCGATCTTAGATATACAACGCATTCCTAAAGGAAGAATGCCATAAATACCTGCAGCAAATTGGCGCATAAAACCGCCTCTAAGCATAAATTTATGGCTTGGAAGCTCGCTATCTCTAGGTGTTTCTTTAATTGTTTTCGCCACTAACTTAGACATACGCATAACAAAAAAACTCCAAATTTTATTTTTTAATGTATATTATTTAAAAACTGCTCAAGAGATATTGATTTATCACCAATATGTTTTTTCAATTCTTGATATTCATTTTGTGCAGATTCTAAATAACTTCCACGACGTATACATGTAATTAAACGATTTTTAGGCGTATGAGTTGAGGGCACAAACTCTGTTGCAGTCACTTCATATCCTTTTGAACGAAGCAAACACATTCTCAGTGCATCGGTAAAATGCGCTGCCACTTCTCGCCTTACCTGTGGCGTATGAAAGACTGGTGACAAAGGATGTGTCTGCGTATCTTCTTTCCAAAACCGAGCAAGCTCAGCCTGGCAACAAGGAGCCACAGCAATAAAATCTGATTTTTCTTGCACAGCAAAAGAAAGCGCTAAATCTGTGGCAACATCACATGCGTGTAAGGCAACAACAGCATGAGGACGCGTTTCTTTATTCCATTTATAATCCGAAATTGAAGTTGCTTCAAAAGATAAAATATTTGCAAAACCTAGTTTCTGTGCTTTATTTTGACAGTCTTTAATTATTTTAGAATTGCTATCTACTCCTACAATTTCTACAGGGTGTTTCCATTTTTCTAAAAAACTCCACGCAAGCAAGAAAGTAAGATATGATTTGCCACATCCAACATCTAAAATTCTCACAATTTTATGTCGCGAAATAAGAGACTCAATATGAGATTCAATTAAATTATACATATGATTAATTTGTATAAATTTTTTTACGTTATCGGGAGACATAGAAGCATCAGAGTTTAATAAACCCAGCGATAAAAGCAAATCGGGAGCCGTAATTGGTGTGATTGCATATTTTTTTTCGCCTAAAAGCTTTTCTATTCTTTTTTTATTCCACCAGTTTAATGCCAATTCTTTAAAACTAACTGGTTTTTTATATATTTCCATATGTTTCATATTCCAAAATTAAAAAGTTTTTCTAAAAACACAGCAACACCATCTTCATCATTTGAAAGTGTTCTAATTTTTGCAGCATTTAAGGCATGTTCATCTGCATTCGCCATGGCAACTCCTAATCCAGCGAGGGATAGCATTTCAACATCATTTTCTCCGTCTCCAAAAGAAATCGCTTCGTTAATATGGATTCCTAAATAATCACACACATATTGCATAGCAATACCTTTATTCATATTTGAAGAACCCAATTCAATCCAAGGCCAACCATTAAATGTGCAAAAGCTAACGTTATAAGGCTTTAAAAGCTCAGATTGCTCTTTTAAAAAAGCTCGCCTGTCACTCTCTGGAGTTAACAAAAAAAGAAAACTGACAACAGATTCATAAAAAGGGTTATCAACATCAAATTCTTTAATATCATTGTCATAATGGAAGGAAAAATCGTTTGAATTTAAATAATGGGGTCGCAAGCAATAAAAAGAACTCGATGTATCTGCAATTAAATTTTGAATAGAATAGTTAAGTTTATTATTTAATATATTTTTACACATGTTAACAACAGTTTTTTTTAATTTATTATCTAAATAAACAAGCATCATTGAGTATCCATCATCTACATGTTTTTTAATATCACTTCCATTTAATGTAATAACAGGAGTTTTTAAGTTGATTTCTCTTGTTACATTTCTCACTGATTTTAAAGTCCTACCTGTAGAAATTACAACATGAATTCCTAATTCTATTAATTTATTTAAACAACTAACATTTCTTTGCGAAATTACTTTTCTAGAATTTAAAAGAGTTCCATCCAGATCTACAAATATTGCTTTATATTGAAAACCCATATTTTTTCCCTTTTGAATTTATACGTAATTTAACTTAACAGAGCTCCCTCTTTTAAATGATTAGAAAGAAAAATTGGGCTTACCTTTCCTTCTACAGTTTCTGTAGCGATAACCATTCCTTCGCTTACTCCTAATCTCATTTTTCTTTTTGCAAGATTTGTCACAACAATCACTTTTTGATTAACAATTTCTTCTGGCTTAATCCATTCTCTTATTCCAGAAAAAACTTGTCGTTCACCAAGCTCTCCTATTGATACCAAAAGTCTAAGTAATTTATCAGATCCTTCAACACACTCAGCACTAATTACCGTAGCAATTCGCATTTCTATTTTTGCAAAATCTTGAATTTGAATTTCACTACTAGTATTATTATTGTTGTTCTCAGATTTAATTCTTTTTTCTATATTTTCATTTTTTAGCTTTTTCACTTCAACATTTGTTACAATATTTTTTTTCTCAACCAACTCAAGCTCTTTATTTATATCTATTCTCGAAAAAAGCTTTGGAATATCATTTATAACAAATTCAAAATTAATTGCATAAAAATCTTTCGATCTTTCAAGACAATTTGATAGATCTAAAACATTTTCGCCGATACTTTTAAGTAAGCATTCCATTTTTTTAGGGAAAAACGAATAAGAAGCATACCCAACAACTCTTAAAACTGCAATACTCACTGCTAATATATTGCTTAAGCATTTTAAATCATTTTCGTTATTACTTTTATACAAATCCCATGGTTTTTGATTTGCTATATGTTTATCAGTAATAGAAATTAAATTCCAAATTTCTGTCATAGCATCTGCAATTCTAAATTCATCAAAATATTTTATCACATTATTTATTGCATTAACTGAAGAATTTTTAATTTCTTTTTGCTCGTCTGTTAAAAAGTCGAAATAAAATTTAGGAATTTTATTATCAAAATATTTTTCTATCATGGTTAGAGTTCGAGAAAGCAAATTACCCACTCCATTTGCTAAATCAGCATTATATCTTTCAAAATATGCTTTCCATGAAATATCTATATCTTCTCCTGGATTTGTGACTCTAAAAGCATAATTGACAAACATATCTCTACCAAAATGCAGAATTTGATCTACAGTAACAACATTACCCAAACTTTTAGACATTTTATGCCCATCTTTTAACAACCAACCCGTTACGTATAGTTTTGGAACTGGGACATCTAACGATAAACACATTGCAGGCCAAAAAATTCCATGAAATTTAAGAATATCTTTTCCAAGAATATGATAAGCGTTTTTCCAAAACTCACTTTTTCTTGCAGCCTCTATTCCGCCAATACCAGTAATATAATTTGGTAATGCATCAAACCAAACATAAGCGACATGCTCAGTATCAAAAGGTAACTCGACTCCCCAAGTCAACCTAGTTTTAGGACGCGAAATACTCAAATCACCTTCTAAACTATTTAGCATAGATAAAAGTTCATTTTTATAACGTTCTTGATGAGTGATTCTATGACTAGAAATTAATTCTATAAGTTGTTCACGATATTTAGAAGTTTTAAAAAAATAATTTTTTTCTTTACGAAGCTCTGTTGGCCTTTTATGAACTAAACAATTGTTGTGTTCATCTCTTTCATTACTCGTTAAAAAACCTTCACATTTAATACAATAAAAACCTTCATGTTCACCAAAATAGATATCGCCTTTTTTATAACAATAATTTAATATATCTTGAACATTTTTTATATGATTTTTGTCTGTCGTTCTTATAAAAATATCATTATTAATTTCAAATTTTTCAAATTCATTTTTCCATAAAGCAGCCATTTTATCGACTAACTGCTTTGGAGTCACTTCGAGTTCTTTTGCTCTAGACTGCACAGCTTCGCCATGCTCATCCAAACCAGTTAAAAATTTTACTTCCATTCCTCTATGTAAATAGTGCGTTTTTAAAATGCTGGCTAATATTGTTGCATAAACATGCCCTGCATGAGGATCGCCATTGGCATAGTAAATAGGCGTTGTAAAATATTTATAGGCTTTACTCATAATAAAATAATCCTTTTATAATTCAAAATAAAAAACTGGATACTGTTTGGTACAGCATCCAGCTTTGAAATTTATTGAGCAAATAAGCTCAACAATAAAACACGACTATTACTTAACCTTAATTGGGAGATGCAGCCCTGGTACAATTTCCGCATTTTTAATTCCTACTTTTCCAGCGGCAATTTCTCTAAGAGCTGTTACTGCTTCCTTATTCTTGCACTCTACAAGAGGATCGCTGCCTTTTTGAAGTTGTCGCATACGACGCGCAGCTAACATCACAACAGCAAAACGATTTGGAATTTGATCGAGACAATCTTGGACAGAAATACGAGCCATAATGCTTCCTTAGAAAGAGCAAAAGGTGAAAGAATGCACTGTTATTAAACAGTATATATACTTTGTAGCAATAGCCAAAGACTGCGTCAACACGTTTTTCTGATGAAAGTTGGAAGTTTGCTTCATTTTTTTCTACCATCTTAGGGATCAAGCACGTCGAGTACGTTTGACCTCTTAAAAGGAGATAAACGCTAATGAATAGTCGCTACACAATAAAAAGAATAATAATTACAGCAATTTCTGCATTACTGGTTGCTTATATTGTATATCTTTCTGCATCAAATTCCAACAAAGATGACAATGACAAATCGTCTAAAAATACGATAACAATTGCGTTTGATTCAAAAATTACAACTGGAGACCCAAGGCTTATTGGTTCTGACGCAAATAGCCAGTACCTAGAAAATTTAAGATTCCTCAGTTTAATGAGTTATGATGAACAAGGTTCTCTCATCAATATATTAGCAAACAACGTAAAATCACTCTCAAATAAGTCTTGGCAAATTTTTCTAAAAAAAGGTGTCAAATTTAACAATGGGCGCGAAATTGATGCATTTGATGTTGAAGCAACATACAATTATATCATCAATACCCCAGAAGGTTTTCCTCCTAGCCCAAGAAAAGCCGCTTTTTCAAATGTATTAACTTTCAAAGCAAAAGATAAAGACACATTACAAATCAGCCTTAAAGAGCCTGATGCTTCTTTTTTAAACAATTTAATTATTGGTATTCTTCCAAAAGAAGCAATAACCACACAACCAAATGAAATCAATAATAAAGGCTTTGAAAGCGGCCCATTTATACTAAAGTCAATAAGCGCTTCTGATTGGACCCTCGTAAAAAATCCAAACTACAACCACTCTTCATTAGCACAAATTGAAAAGCTTGTTTTTAAAATTATTCCAGATAGCGGAACCCGTTATGCAGCCTTGGCAAGGGGAGATATTGACATCGCCCAAAATGCAATCGACCCAGACAAAGTCTCTCTGATACAAAAAACTAAAAACAGCAATTTCGAAGTACTCAGCGCTCCAAAATTAGCAACCACATACCTTGCCTTTAACTTTAGAGATCCGAATTTTAACATTCTTAAAATTCGCCAAGCAATTGCTTATGCCATCGATAGACAAAGTCTTTTACAGTTTAGGCTTCAAGGACAAGGACTTATTGCAACTGGAATGTTTCCAAACAATAATTTCTTTTATGACAGCTCAATTCCAGAAATAACTTATAATCCTCAAAGAGCGAAAACTCTTCTCAAAGAAACAAGTGTCAAAGAGCCACTAGAATTTATCATAAAAGTCTCAAATAATAATAAATCAACAGTTGAAGTGGCAAAAGCGATTGCCGCCAACCTAAAAGACGTAGGATTTTCACCCACAGTAGAAATGCTAGAAAATAATGTTTTTTTAGAACAAGTCAAAAAAGGTTCTGCAAAGGTCTGGATATCTCAATGGGTTGGTTTTAAAGACCCCGACCATCTTCGTTTTGTTTTTTCATCAAATATGATTCCTCCTGCCGGTGGAAACCGAGGAGCATATTCAAATCCTTCTATTGATAATCTCTTACAAGAAGGGCGCGAAGAAATGGACCCAAAAAAGCGTAAAATGATTTATGATCAAGCGCAAAAATTATTAGCAGGAGATCTTCCTTATGTTTACTTATGGCATAATCTTAATATAGCTATAGTTTCAAAAAGAGTAAAAGGATTTAAATTATATGCTGATGGTCGTTACTGGTCGCTTGTAAACGTAACAAAAGATTAAAGGAATATAATGCTAAAAGTTTTTTTTCAGCGATTTTTTCAGCTGCTTGCTGTTTTATGGGGTGTGTCATCAATTGTTTTTTTTCTACAAAGAATGATTCCTGGAAACCCTGCGGATACCATTTTAGGCGTAGACGCTTCTGATGCCGATAAGTTAGAGTGGTTAGCAAAATACGGTCTTAACGATCCATTATGGAATCAATATTTAAATTTTTTAAAAAATTTAATTCATGGAGATTTAGGATTTAGCTATTCAAGTTTTATTCCTGTAACGGAATTAATATTACCAAGGCTTTGGGAAACAGTACAACTCGCTACAGTTGCTTTTATTTTTTCTATTTTGATTGCAACTTTTATTGGAATTATTAGCGCATCTCAAGCAGGAAAATTTTTAGATAAAGCTGCAGCAATTGTTTCTTTACTTGCTATATCAGCACCCAGCTTTATTATTGGCCCTGTATTAATGTGGATATTTGCTGTAAAGTTAGATTATTTTCCATTAATGGGCAATGAAGGCCCGAGTTCATTTATTCTTCCAGCAATAACACTCGGGGCATCGCTAGCTGCTTTTTCAAGCCGTATGATAAGAAGCGGAATTGTTGATGTATTACAAGAAGATTATATTCGAACGGCTAAAAGCAAAGGGCTATCGCAATTTATAATCTTAACTAAACACGCTTTAAGAAATGCTTTTTTACCCACACTTACAGTGTTAGGAATGCAATTGGGTGTATTACTTAGTGGAGCGGTCATCACAGAACAAATTTTTAATTGGCCAGGTTTAGGAAGTCTTATTGTAGAAGCTGTTCAACAACGAGAATACAATATAGTTTCTGGTTGTGTTATAATTATGGCTACAATTTATGTGGTATGTAACCTTTTAGTTGACATTTTATACCGCATTTTTGACCCAAGGGTGCGATTAACATGACAACATTATTTAAACGTTTTTTTAAAATTGTAAGACAAGATAAAACAACAATTGTCTCTGGCTTAATTCTTATTTTTTGGTTTTTTATTGCAATATTTCCTCTTGTTTTTGATTCTCTAGCAATTATTCCGATTCATTTACAAGAAAGGTTACAAGACCCTTCTACTCAATATTGGTTTGGCGTTGATGGCAACGGACAAAGCGTTGGCTTACTCATTATGAATGGAGCCTCTACATCACTCATTGTAAGTTTATTTACTGTTAGCATGAGCTTAATAGTTGGAATTCCAATGGGGGCAATTGCAGGTTTTTTTGGAGGTAAAATAGATGCTTTAATTTCTCGAATTATTGATATATTATTAGCTTTTCCACCAATGGTTTTGCCTATTGCTATTATGGCCTTTTTTGGTGGTGGTTTGCTTAATGTTGTCATTGCATTGAGTATCACAGGTTGGGTCAGCTATGCGCGTGTAGTTCGCGGCCAATTTTTATCTTTTAAAGAAAGAGAATTTGTTGTTGCTGCAAAATCACTAGGTGCAAATAATAGCAGGTTGATGTTTAAACATATTTTTCCTAACACAATATCACCACTGGCTGTGCAAGCAACGTTTTCTTTAGCAGGAGTGATCATTGCCGAGGCTGGACTTAGTTTTTTAGGATTAGGAGTTAGCCAAAATCATGTGAGTTGGGGTGGTTTATTAAACTCAGCACGAGATTATTTAACCACAAATCCTTCACTAGCTTTTTTTCCAGCCTTAGCATTATTTACCGTTGTTGCAAGTTTAAATTTTGTTGGCGAATCCCTCCGATTAATGTTTGATCCAAAAAGTATTGGAGCAGGCAGGACTTAAAAAATTTTAATTTATTAAATATTAATACAAAAGAATACCATTAACAAAAAATAAACTATTACAATTATAATATTATTTTATTGGACAAATAAACAAAAAATATGTAATAAACATTTTAATGTTATGTTTTAGAGGTTTTATCCAATTTTTGAGGGAGCTATGAGGTTTCTTTTTATAGCATGTACAATTTTTTTTGGACTATTGCACATACAAAGTTACTCAAAAACACAATGTAAAAAAATAAGATTTTCGACAATTGGCTGGACAGACATCACTGCATCAACAGCAATAGCAAGCGAAATATTGCAATTGCTGGGTTACGAAACTAAAACTATCAATCTATCTCTACCAATGACATTTGCTAGCTTAAAAAACAACGACGTTGATATTTTTTTAGGAAATTGGATGCCAACAATGAAGGCGGATATCACTCCCTATCAAAATCAAGGATCGATAGAAACCATAGGAACAGTTTTGAAAGGAGCTAAATATACGCTCGCAGTACCTAAATATGTTTTTGATGCCGGAGTAAAAAGTTTTAAAGATTTACATAAACATAAAGATAAATTTCAAGGAAAAATATATGGATTGGAACCAGGTAACGATGGAAATAGAATTATTTCAAATATTATCCAAGGTAACAATTTTAATTTAAAAAACTGGAAACTTGTCGAATCTAGCGAACAAGCCATGTTAATGGAAGTATTGCAATCAGCCAAAAGAAATAAATGGATAGTTTTTTTAGGATGGGAACCCCATCCAATGAATAAAATGATTCAAATTTCTTATTTAACTGATGGAGATTTATACTTTGGCCCTCATGAAGGAGGGGCAACAGTATATATTAATAGTAGAAAAAATTATTCAAAAGAATGTCCTGAAATTAGTAAATTTTTTAGTAACTTCAATTTATCAATTGAAGACGAATATCAAATGATGAATATGATTATCGATCAAAATATTTCTCCAAATATTGCTGCAAAAAAATGGGTTAAAAACAACATTAACAAGGTCGAAAAATTTTTAGTAAATATAAAAAAATCGAATAGTAATTATATCAGTATAGACGAGTTAAAAACATTAATTCAAAAAAATAACTATTAATTTTTTCTAAAGGGAACTTATGCAAAAAATTCCGATTGGAAATTGGATAGAAGAATTAATAAATTATATTATTAACAATTCGGAAAACTATTTTAGGATAATTTCTGATTTTATAAACACATTAATTAATTACATCATTGATAAATTTGAAGAAATACCTCCTTTAATTTTAATTTTAATATTTCTAATCATTTTCTATTTAATCAAAAAAAATTTAAAAAATACTATTATAATTGCAGTAGGATTTTTTTTAATTTTAAATTTAGGATATTGGAGAGAGTCAATAGAAACCGTAACATTAGTTTTAATTTCCACTTTTTTCTCTACAATTTTTGGACTTCCTATTGGGATATTTTGTGCGCATAGACCAAAAGCATATTCTCTCTTAAAACCAATATTAGATTTAATGCAAACAGTTCCTACATTCGTTTACTTAATTCCTACTCTTATTTTATTTGGACTTGGTATTGCACCAGGTATATTTTCTACAATCATTTTTTCTATGCCATCTGTAATAAGACTGACCTATTTAGGAATTAATAAAGTTCCAAATAGTCTTTTAGAGGTTGCTGACTCATTTGGCGCTGGAAATTGGAAAAAACTTTGGACAATAGAAATTCCGTTTGCAAAACATTCTATACTTACAGGCATCTCACAATGCATCATGCTTTCTTTATCCATGACAGTTATTGCTGCTCTCGTAGGAGCAGATGGTTTAGGAAAATCTGTTATTCAAGCACTTAACACCGTTAACATTGTAAAAGGTTTTGAGTCAGGATTAGTCATAGTCATTATTGCAATAATACTTGATAGAATTTTATACGAATCTAATAAAAAATTAGGTGAATCAGTATGAATAATATTTGTTTTCAAGTTAATAACTTAAATCTCGTATTTGGTAAATATGCTAATAAAGCCCTTACAGAACTTAAAAAAGGAAAATCAAAAGAAAAAATTTTTAATGAGTTAAATTGCACAGTAGCAATAAATCACGTAAATATTTCAGTATTTTATGGAGAAACTTTAGTGATCATGGGAGCCTCTGGATCAGGAAAATCCTCTTTGCTACGATGTTTTAATGGAATTAACGGAAGAACCAACGGAGCGACTGCAGGAAATATTAAATTTTTTGATAATAAAAGTAAAGAAAATTTTGATATCTTAAATTGCTCTAAAAATAAAATTACAGAAATTCGCAAGCATAAAATTTCAATGATTTTTCAAAATTTCGCTTTAATGCCTTGGCGTACTGTAGAAGAAAATATTGCATACCCACTTGAAATCCAAAAAATTAAGAAAACTGAAATTAAAAATATTGTTTATGAAAATCTTAACATAGTAGGTTTATCACAATGGAAACATAAATACCCAGAAGAACTTTCAGGGGGAATGCAACAAAGAGTTGGTATTGCAAGAGCATTCGTAACAAATGCAGAGATTCTGTTAATGGACGAACCTTTTTCTGCATTAGATCCCTTAAATCGCAAACATTTACAAGATGAAATATTACAATTTAAAAATAAATTAAAAAAAACTATTATCTTTGTTTCTCATGATTTTAAAGAAGCAATTAAATTAGGAACTAGAATTGCAATCATGGATTCTGGTAAAATATTGCAAATTGGAACAGCAAAAGAAATTATTGAAAATCCTAAATGCGATATAGTAAGAAAATTTGCTGAAAAAGAAACAGGATATTTTAATTAAAAAATAAATTTATTTAATTTATAAATTTTTTTATGAAAGGGTAAAATAATGAAAAATAAATTTTATGATTTTATTATCGTTGGAGGAGGTTCTGCTGGCTGTGTTTTAGCAAATAGGCTGAGCAGCAATTCGGCCAATAAAGTTTTGGTACTTGAAGCAGGAAGGCCAGACTACATTTGGGATATTTTTATCCATATGCCAGCTGCTCTCATGTACCCTTTAGGAAGTAAATTTTACGATTGGTGTTACCACACAGACCCTGAGCCTTTCATGAACAAAAGAAAAATTTTTCATGGAAGAGGAAAAATTTTGGGGGGATGTAGCTCCATTAATGGAATGATTTATATTCGAGGCAATCCTCTTGATTACGAAAAGTGGGCAACTCAAAAAGGCTTAGAAAACTGGGATTACTCTCATTGCCTACCCTACTTTAACCGCGCTGAGACGAGAATGATAGGTGCGGATACCTATCATGGGTTTTCTGGACCACTTATGCTTGAAACAGCTCCCTGTGAAAATCCATTGTTTCATGCATTTTTTAATGCAGCTCAAGAGGCTGGTTACCCATTAACAGGAGATGTCAATGGCTACAGACAAGAAGGTTTTGGACGCTTTGATCGCAATATCAATAGAGGCCGAAGACTCTCTGCCTCTAGAGCTTACCTACATTCTGTAAAAAGAGTTCGGCAAAATTTAAAAGTAAAATGCCGCGCCCTAACAACAAAAATAATTTTTGATGAAAACAGAGCAATCGGTGTTGAGTATCAACAATTTGGGATTAATCATAAAGTTTATGGAGGAGAAATTATTTGCTGCGGAGGAGCGTTTAATTCTCCACAGCTATTACAACTCTCAGGAATAGGAAATGCCGATGATCTAAAAAAACTTGGAATTCATGTTGTTACAAATCTTCCTGGCGTTGGACAAAATCTACAAGATCATCTTGAGGTCTATGTTCAGCATGCCTGCAAGCAGCCTGTGAGCTTATATCCAGCGCTTCAGTGGTGGAATAAACCTAAAATCGGTTTTCAATGGCTATTTCAAAGAAAAGGCGCAGCCGCAACAAATCATTTTGAAGCGGGAGGGTTTATTCGTAGCAACGAAAATGTGACTTATCCTAACATTCAATTTCATTTTTTACCTCTTGCCGTGCGGTATGATGGCTCTTCACCAAATCAAGGGCATGGATATCAAGTTCATATCGGCCCTATGAATTCTGATGCCAGAGGACATGTAAAAATTCGTTCGAACAACCCAAAAGAGCACCCAAGCATTCAGTTTAATTATCTTTCAACACCTCAAGACCGCAAAGAATGGGTTGAAGCGATTCGCTGTGCTCGAACAATTTTAAATCAACCTGCATTACAACAATATAATGGAGGCGAAACTTCACCTGGCCTCCATGTCGAATCTGATGACGATATTTTAGACTGGGTTGCGAGAGACGCGGAAACTGCGCTTCACCCATCGTGTAGTTGTAAAATGGGAGAAGACCCTATGTCTGTTATCGATCCCAAAAACATGGGCGTTTACGGTGTGAAAAACCTTAGACTTGTTGATGCATCAGTTATGCCATTTGTGACAAACGGCAACATTTATGCGCCAGTTATGATGATTGCTGAAAAATCTGCGGACATTATTTTAGGAAATAGTTTGCTACAACCTATTCAAGCAGAATACTATCAGTACAACAAAAATAACCTAAATATACAAACTAATCCTCAAGATACAATACATGCACTATCTTAAAAATCTGTTACATTATTATAAAAACACATAAAAAATACTGTAAAATTGAGAATTAATAAAAGCAAGCAATTTTTCCTTTAAAAAAAATTAAATAATCCGAAAATTAATATAATTTGTTACGTTATAACTTGTACGATATTGCAACTTGGATAAAACGATGGAAGATTTTACAAATAATATAGATTTTACAAAAATATTTTTAGAAGAAGCTAAAGAAACTTTAGAAAAGTGGGAAAAAACCTGTTTAGAAATTGAAAAAAATCCAAATCAAGAAGAATTTACTACATTATTTAGATACGCCCACAACTTAAAAGGATCAGCTAAATCTGTAAATTTAAACAATTTTGCGTCATTTATTCATAAAGTAGAAGATTTTATTACTCTTTTAAGAGATGGTAAAAAACAATTTAAAAACGAATATGTTTCATTGTTTTTAAAATGCCATGCTTTTATGGAATATTGGTGTACAAAACTTGAATCTGATACAAATTTTATTCCTTCTGACTTAAATGATATTAATTTTGTAATTGAACAAGTTATCAGTAAAAGTAGTGATGCTATTTCACAAAGTTATGAAATAATTTCTACTTCTACGGGATCGAAAAACACAACTTCTAACAATAACGAAAATAGCAATTCTAATCCAAGTAAAAAAAATATAAAAGCAGATTCAATTAGAATACCCGCTAATAAAATTGATATAATAATAGAATATATCAGCGAATTATGCACTCATCATGCAGTGATATCGCATTGCAGCTCCACTGATTCATACAATTCAAAATCATTCAAAAATTCTGTTCAAATAAGTGACAAAATAATTAAAAATTTACAGACTAATGTTTTTTCACTAAGAATGATTAATTTACAAACACTTTTTCAACGTCTTGAGAGAACTGCAAAGGACTTAGCACGACAACAAGGAAAAGATCTAGAAATTAATATTGAAGGTTCTGAAGTTGAACTAGATAAAAATATAATAGAAAATATAGTTGATCCATTTGTTCATGTAATTAGAAATGCAGTCGATCACGGTTTAGAAAAAAGCGAAGAACGAGCAAATAAAAATAAACCAATTAAGTCAAAAATATTACTTTCTGCAAAACAAAACATAAATGATGTTGTCATTTCAATTCAAGATGATGGAAAAGGAATTGACCGCGATAAAATTTATGCAAAAGCTGCAGAAAAAAAGATTATCAATGGAGATGAAGAATTAAGTGAACAAGAAGTTTATCAACTTCTCTTTAAACCAGGATTTTCTACTGCAGAGTCAATCACAGAGGTATCTGGAAGAGGTGTTGGTTTAGATGTGGTAAATCAAGCTCTCAATGATATTGGTGGATTTGTTCATATAACAAGCGAAATAAATAAAGGAACTTGCTTTGAATTCCATTTACCCTCAAATCTCTCAATCATAGAAGTACTAACAATCAAAGTTGATGGACTTAATTACGTTATTCCAATTACAGAAATTAAAGAAGTTTTAGATTTAACAAAAATAAAAGTTGATCATGTTACAAATAGTGAAAATATTGCATTATTGCGAGAATTTCCAATAATTATTAAAACATTATCAAAATACTTACCAAATAATTTAAAAAGCGGCCAAGATAACAACACAAATAAAATTGCGTTAGTCACAAACCATCAAGATAGTCATTATGCTTTTGAAATTGATGAACTATATGGAATAGAAAGCATTGTAGTTAGAAAAAAAAGCGAAAAATTTAATGATATAAAATATTATATAGGTTCCGCAGTTCTTCCAAATGGCGAACCTGCATTTATCTTAAGTCTTATAGAACTTATCAAACAAATAATTCTTCCAAAAACACAAATTCTTAATATTGAATTAAGGAGAAATGAAATTGAGCATAAATGAAGAAAATAAAGATTTATATCTTGTTTTTAGCTTAAATGAAGAAATGTATGGCACCCAACTCCTCCAAGTAAGAGAAGTTATAGAAAAACAAGAGGCTAAGCCGGTTCCAAATACCATTGATTCATACTTGGGAGTGATTAATGTGCGTGGCGAAATAATTGGAGCAATAGATTTAAGAATAAAATTTGGTTACCCAATAGTTGAAGAAGTGCAAAAAAACTCTGCAATGATAGTTTTTAATACTTCATCTGGCGCAATTGCTGTCTTAACTGATAAGCTCGAAGGAGTCTTTCAACTCAATTTAGTAGAAAAATATCAAAAACCTAAAATTGAATCAAAAATTCCAAATGATCACATTATTGGTATGTACCAATTTAAAGACAATATTATTACAGTTATTGATTTGTTTTCTATAGTAGATAGACAAGAAATAGCTGATGCCAATATACATAATAATGAAATTAAGGAATCAATATGATTTTTAAAAAATTTCATCTCTCTTTAAGAGCAAAAATTATTTTATTATTTACTACAATTTTATTATTCTTATGCGTTTTTTCAATTTTACAGCAATCTAAGAATAATAATGATTTAATGAAAAAAATGGAATATATTTTAGAATCTAGTTCAGTTAATCTTGGCAATGCTATTGCTGCGCAATTTTATGAACGCTATGGCGACGTCCAAGCTTTTGCAATTAATCCAGTTCTGCAAGAAAATAATATTATAAAAATGCAAGAAATATTAAATAAATATTGCATTCTTTATGGAATATATGATGTTATTCTATTTGTTGATTTAAATGGAAACTATATTGCTTCAAATACGGTAGACAAAGAGAATAGGCTTATAAAATATGAAAATTTAAAAAAATTAAATTTTTCTAAAGAATCTTGGTTTACAAATGTATTAGAAAAAAAATTTACAGAAGACAAAGAAAACAATTTTTTTGGCACCTATTTTGAAAATCCTTCTGAAGATAAAATTATACACAGTGTATATGAGAAAAATGCATATTCAAATAGTTACAGTGCTCCTGTGTATAATAAATTTGGAAAAATTATTGGAGTTATTACAAATAGAGCTAATTTTTCTTATATAGAAAATGAAATAAAACTTGTTCATAATGAAATTGCTAAACAAGGTCATCCTAATTCTATAATTAAATTAGTAAACAAAAGTGGATTGATTATTTCAGAGTATGATAAAAAATCAGAAATTTCTGGCGAATATATTAGAAATTTTGATATTCTTAATATAATCAATTATTTTGAAAAAAACATAGAATCTGTAAATTTCATTCAAAAACAAAAAAAAGGTGTATTTTATTCTACTAATATTGAAAATAAAAATAATATGATAACTGGATATTTTAATATTTATTCATCCAAATGGATTCCTTCAATTAACTGGACAGTTTTAATTGAATCAGAAAAAAATTTGTTTTTTAGTCAAATTAACGAACTCAAAAATAAATTTATTTATGCAATAATATCTACTGGATTAATATCGCTCATTGCATTTTACATTATTTTAACTGCAATAAATAAAAAATTTATCCATATTATAAAGAATCTGCAATATTCTGCTGGAAAAACATTTATAACAGGAAAAAAACTACATCATTCTTCAAAAAAAATGATGGGCGCCACCGAGTCTCAATCAGAAGCCATGCATCAAAGTGTTAGCGCAATGAGCGAAATTTCAAGCATGATTGCACAAACCGTCAATCACGTTAAAGAATGTAGCACAAATACCTCTATTGTTAATGACAAAACAATTAGAGGAAATATTACTATGGAAAAGCTTACTAGTTCTATGGAAGAAATAGAAAAATCTAATACTGATTTAAAAAACATGGCCAGAATTTTTTCGGAAGTTACAAATAAAACATCAATTATTAATGATATTGTTTTTAAAACCCAACTATTGTCTATTAACGCATCGATAGAATCGGCACGAGCCGGTCAACATGGTAAAGGCTTTTCTGTCGTTGCAGAAGAAGTGGGAAATCTAGCATTAACAAGTGGAAATGCAGCAAAAGAAATTCAAATTTTGTTACAAGAAAGCCAAAAACAAGTATTTAATATTGTTGATATAACATCAAAAAAAGTTGCAGACGCTCAAGAAATCTCTACTTTTGCATCAAAAGAATTTTTAATAATTTCTAAAGAAATAAAAAGTATAAATGAAAGATTAAAAAGTATTTCAGAAGCAACAAAAGAACAGCAATTGGGCGTTCAACAAGTTCTAAATGCAATGTCTAAAATGGATCAAGCAACAAAGCAAAACGAAGCCTCATCAGTAAAAACAAATAAACATTCAAAATCGTTAATTAAACAAGGAAATTTTGTAGAACAAATGCTAAATATAATTCAAATATTAGTATTAGGAAAAATTAAAAATGAATCAAAAAGAATATTAAAAAATAAAGACAAAATTAATAATAATCCAAAAAATAATAGATTATATTTTAATATCAATAAAAACAATAATAATTCTAAAACAACCCAAAATAAATCAAAATCAATTAATGCTGATAACAATGATTTATTTACTAGAAATGATGAAAATGAAAACAAATGAGCTTAATATTTAGTGAAGAAGAAATTGAAATAATTCTAGAAATTTCACAACAAATAACAGGAATAAGCTCGGGTAGTGACCAAATTAAAAATTACATTTTAGAAGGCACCAAGCAAAGAATGTTTCAAACAAAAAGTACGAGTTTGGAAGATTATTTACAATATATAAATGAAAATGAGAATGAATTTAAAAACTTTTTATCTTCAATAACAGTGCATACTACACACTGGTTTAGGGAGTCGAACCATTTTACATTAATAAAATTTGAAGTTATAAATTTAATAAAGAAATTTAATATAAACAATATTAGAATATTGTCTGCTCCTTGTTCAACTGGTGAAGAAGTTTATTCAATTGGTTTTATTTTAGAAACCATAAAAGGAGAATTTCCTTCTTTAAATTACGAAATAATAGGAACCGATATAGACTCATTATCTATAGAAAAATGCAAAAATGCTGTTTATCATAAATCAGGAATAAAAAATATTCCAGAAAATTATCATAAATATTTACTTTTTGGTAAAAATGAAGCCAAAGATTATTTTGCAATTAGCAAAGAGATAAGAAAAAACTGCTCATTTATTTCGGGTGATATTAGAAATGAAAATTTACTTAATTTTAATACATTTAATTTAAAAACAAATAAATTTAATATCATTATTTGCAGAAACTTATTTATTTATTTTAATCATGAAACAATTAATAAAATTATAAATAACTTTATTGCAAAACTAAATGACAACGGAATAATTTGCCTTGGGCATAGCGAAAAAATTGATGAAAAATTATATAATCTTATAAACACAGGAAATTCATTTTACAAACTTAAATCGTCTCAAACCAGTGTTCCTGAAAATTTAAATTATGAAATTGTTATATACTCAGCTTCAAAACAGAGTGAAAAGCAAATAATTTTTGATAAAATATTAGTAATTTTAAAAAATTCTAACCTAATAAATAATATTAATGATCTCAAACAAATAAATAACTATAATAAATTAAAAATTTTATTAATTGATATAGACTCAAAAAATCCAGAATTATTATATTTTTTACATAATTATTCACAAAAAAATAAAAATATATTTATTATTCAATGCTTATTTTCTAAGGAGGATGAGTTTAAAAGCTCAAAAGTCAATTACTTTGAAAATCAAATATTTAGTGATATTATAGATTGTAGAAATTGCAAATCAGATATTAATCAGATCATACTTTATGTTAAAAATTTATTAAAATCTTTTAATCATGAATCATCTGCATTGTCATCATATAAAGAAGATAATATTTTAGAAACTAAAAAAATAATGCGACATTTTTTTGAAAAACTACGACCAGAATTTATTGCAATTGGCTGCAGTACTGGAGGAACTCAAGCTTTAGAAATTTTACTAAAAAATGTTCCAAAAAATTTTCCTCCTATTTTAATAGTTCAACATATACCTTATAATTTTTCAAATGAATTTATCAATAAATTAAAAACGATTTCTAATTTAAGCTTTGAATCGCCAAAAAACAGGCCAATACTTAAACAAGGTCATCTTTACTTGGCAGATGATGATTATCATTTAATTATTAAAGGAACTCCAGGTGAGTTAAGAGCCGAACCTGATAACTCAACACCGCAAAACGAACTACGTCCATCAATCAATAAATTATTTCAATCACTCGCCCATACTAAAGCAAAAGGTGTAGGCATAATTCTTACAGGTATGGGAGATGATGGAGCGCAAGGCTTATTAAGCCTTATGCAAAATGGATGCTTAACAATCACCCAAAGCAAAAATTCGTGTGTCATTTATGGAATGCCAAGGGAAGCAGAACTCATTGGAGCAAGCCGCTATAGCGGAGATTTAATGGAAATTCGTCAAATATTAGAAAAGCTTAAAGTCTAATTTTCCTATTTAATTTACTAAAGTTACATATAAATTTTCCGAAAACAGTTTAGTTAGTTTTTAAAAATAAAGAATAAAAATTATCTTTATAGGAACGCAAAATGAAACTTAGTTTTGGATTAAACACTAAATTATTTATTCTCATTGGTTTAATTAGCATTTCATTTTTAGTAAGTGGTATCTTTCTGTATGTCAAATACCAAGATATTCTTTATTTAAATAATAAACAAAATGAAATATTTTCTAACATTTGGGATTTTCAAGATTATCAAATCTATCTTGAAGATGCCAACTTAGCTGCTATGGATATTATTGTTGAAAGAGCAAATAACATTAATAATAATCGTGTTTCTCCAGAAAGAATAGAAAAAGTTAAAAAGTCAGAAGCTAGTTTTATAAAAGTATCAAACAAAGTAAGTAAAAAAATCACAGACCCCCAAATTGTAGCTGATCTTAATATTGCTATTAGTGAAACAAAATCTCTTTTTTCTGGGGTATATTCGCTTATTAGTTTTATTGATTCTGGCGCCAAGACACTAAATTCACTTGAAAAACTTGATAAATCAATAGATCAAAGCAAAGTTAACGCTAGTAATTATCTTGATAAAATTAGATTTAAGTATATTGATGAAAAAAATTTAACTGAAAAAATGTTATCTGAAAAAATGGGAAATCTTGCAAGTATTTTTTTATACTTATTTGCATTTATTTTTGGTTTTCTAATTTTTATAGTTCTTCCTTATATTTTATTGTTTATCACAAAAGATATAGAAATTATTAAAAATAAACTCAATAAATCAACTATAAATATTAAAAATAGTGTTTTTAGTTTAAATGAAATTTCTAAAAAAATGTCAGATTCTTCAAGCCAAACATCTTCGGCTATTCATACTTCTGTAAGTTCTATTTCAGAAATAACCTCTATGCTTGCGCAAACAACAAAAAATACGATAGATACATCCAATTCAGCAAAAGAAGTCTTGATTTATTCAAATGAAGGTTCTGAAATCATGCAGCAACTTTCAATATCAATGTCAAAAATTTCTAATGCAAACAACCATCTTCAAGATATAGTGAAAATAATTGATGACATTAATGGAAAAACAAATGTGATAAATGATATTGTTTTTAAAACACAACTCCTCGCAGTCAATGCTTCTATAGAAGCCGCACGTGCAGGCCAACATGGTAAAGGATTTTCTGTCGTAGCGAATGAAGTTTCAAATCTTGCAACTCTTAGCGGCAATGCAGCGGGAGAAATCAGAGAATTGCTCAAGACGTCGTCTGGTAGAGTTCTTGATATCATCAATAGCACTTCAGAAACTGTAAAAAGCGGAGAGTATGTCAGTCATCATGCTATTGAAAGTTTTTCCAAAATAGCATCTTCAATTTCTAGTATCTCCACTAAAATTTCTAATATTGAAACTGCTTCAAAAGAACAAGAAACAGGAATTCAGCAAGCATCTGTTGCATTGAATCAGATGAATACTGAGACAATTAATAACAAAGAATTAGCAATTGAAAATAACAACTTAAGTGAAGTACTTATGAATGAAGCTAAAATTTTAAGCAACATTAAAAAAGAATTAAATATTATTCTTAAAGGAAAAAACAAGAAAAAAATTGACAAGAAAAAACATAAAGATAAAAATTATTATTTTGACATAGAAAATTTAGAAAATAGCTCATTTAAATCTAAAAAGTTGAAAAATCACTCGCATTCTAAAACAGAAGGTAACTCAAGTTATTTAAATAAAAAGAAACTTGCTTCTTTTATAGTCGATAAATTTAACAAAAAAAAGCAGCAAGAATCAAATGAGATAGAAAAAAATAACAATTTAGAAGAAATCAGTAAATCAGTCCAAATTGATAACAAAAAACTTTTTAAATAAAGTTTATAAAAACATTAAACAACAAATTGCAATGATAGTATAAGGCAATGCTCCTAAAAATAAATACAATGGACTGATGCCATCTTGACCCAAAGTTTTATTTAAAATTCCATAACCAATTGGGTTAGGTGCATTTGCAATAACCGTTAAGCCACCACCAGCAACCGCACCTGCAACCAACGAGTATTTCATAGCATTCGATAAATCAGGTACTAAAGTTCCTAAATACGTTAAAGCAGCATTATCAGTAATTGCAGTCAGCCCTGTAGCTCCCAAAAATAGCGTTGAAGGATTGAGATTATTGACAACAGGAATCAACCACCATTGCTGTAAACCTCCTAAAGTAACGATCCCTCCAAGAAAAAAACCTACAAGTAAACTTTCTCTCACTTTAAGTGGATTTTGATATTCTTTAGTAACTTCAAACCATCCTATAAATAATAAAAATAATGGAACCAAAAAAGATATATAACTATGATAAATAATGCACATAATTAAGAATAAAACATTCACAAATACAATCCAGTAAGGGGTTCTTTGTTTACCTTCTTTAAATTTATCCAATTTCGCAGTAGCTACAATATCTTGTCTAAAATAAAAAACTGTTAAAATTGTACTTAAAAATACTGCTACTGCGGATTTCCAACCAAAATTCTTAAACATAAATAAAAGATCCCACTCCCACACTCCTGCAACTATTAAGACGGGGGGCGCTGCAAAGTGTGTTAATGTTCCACCTATCGAAATATTTACAAACAAAAGACCAAGCATGGCATATTTAAATTTGGCATTATCTGTCTTAGTAAAAAAATGTTCATACAATAATATTGCACAAACAGTCATTGCAACGGGTTCAGTAATTAAAGAACCGGTTAAACAACCAAAAATATAAATACAACAAAATAATGCAATTCTTTGATTTAAAAATAAAATCTTAGCAAAAAATTTTGCTAAAGTATTTATTCCTCTTTCTGCTAAAAATAAAACTGGTTTTGTAGCAGACATACACATTATTATAAATACAAATACAGCCTCTTTAAAGTCTATTGCATTTAAATAGTTAATAGAAGTATTGATTCCTAATAAAATAGAAAGCAATGCTAAAAACACAAAAGCCCAAAACCCAAAAACAACTTCTACCTCACCTAAAAAGTGAAGTAATTTTTCTGAAACTGAACCTTTTTTGCATTTATGAGCTAAGGCAACAATCCGGCTGCAACAAAATGTGTGCAAAACAGCGCATACAAACAATGCAGTTGCTGAATAAGTGATTGTGGCGTTTTGGAGAAGGTCTTGGATAATAGAAATTTTTTCTGGACAATTTAATGACATCTTTTAAAACTTTCCTTGCGATTGCTAAAAAACTTTGCCATGTTAAGTTTCCCTATCTACACTTAAGGGTTTAATTTATGAAATATTCTCTCATTTTTTTCGACGCAGACGATACCTTGTTCGACTTTACCAAATCTCAAGAAATTGCTTTTAAAAACGCGGTTGCGCATTTTAAAATTAACTTCCATATTGATATTCTTTATTCAGATTATAAAAAGATCAATAAAGAACTCTGGAATAATTTAGAACAAGGTCATGTTAGCTTAGAAAGCTTAAGAGTACTAAGATTTAAAAAAATATTTGAAAAACACAGCATTCCTCAAGATCCTAGTAAATTCGATGAGTACTATATGCAAAAAATTTCACAAAGCACAACGTTATTACCCAATGCTTTAGAAATTTGTAAATTTCTAAAATCTGCCGGCATAAATATTGGCATTATAACTAACGGTTTTAGCGAAGTGCAAAAAAAACGAATTAGGGAATCAGAGATTTCAGAATTTATTGACTCAATTATAGTCTCAGAAGAAGTTGGCGTAAGAAAACCTCAACCACAAATTTTTGAAATTGCACTCAATCAATTTCAACATATCCCTAAAAATAAAGTTCTCATGGTGGGAGACAATCTCAATGCCGATATTCTAGGCGCTAATAGAGCAGGAATTGATTCTTGCTGGTTTCATAAACATGGGGGAGCACCCAAAATGGATATTCAACCCAAATATACAATAAATGAACTCATCCAACTTAAAAAATTAGTCTATTGATTTATTTTAAACACGACTCAAAGCTCCCATCTTGCATTTTGAGGCGCAAGAGTGAATTGAGTGTTCACAAAATTTTACGAAAGGCCAAAGAAACATTGGTTCCACCAAAACCAAACGAATTAGAAAGTACTGCTTTAATTTCCTTTTTTAAAGGAGTTGGAGTGTAATTCAAATCGCACCCTTCACCTGGATTCTCTAAATTTATTGTTGGTGGAATAGCGCCTGTTTTAATTGACATCACAGAAAATACCGCCTCAATGCCTCCTGCCGCACCTAACAAATGCCCTGTCATGCTTTTAGTAGAACTTACGTTTAATTTATAAGCATGCTCCTTAAAAACAGATTTAATCGCTTGCGTTTCACACAAATCATTCAGCTCAGTGGATGTGCCATGTGCATTGATATAATCAATATCTTCTAACTTAAGTCCAGAAGAGGTCAAAGCTTGTTGCATGGCACGCGCTCCTCCTTCGCCATGAGGAGCGGGTGATGTAAAATGGTAAGCATCTCCAGAAGCACCAAAGCCTGCAAATTCACAAATAATATTTGCACCTCGAGCAACCGCATACTCATAATCTTCTAAAATGAGAATTCCAGCTCCTTCACCCATAACAAAACCACTTCTATCTTTATCAAATGGGCGAGACGCTTTTTCTGGTGTGTCGGCAAAATCAGCACACAACGCTTTCATTTGTCCAAAACCAGCAAACGATACCAAGCTTAATGCTGACTCTGCGCCACCGCATATCATTGCCTTGGCGCGACCTGTTTGTATGTACATCATTCCATCAGCAATAGAATGCGCACCACTAGAACACGCTGTTGCAGCACAAATATTAGGTCCCTTTGCTCTAGTTTCTAACGACACAACACCTGCTGCCATATTTCCAATAAATCCTGGTATTGTAAAAGGAGAAACTCTTTTAATTCCTTTTGTTCTTGCAATAAAAGACTGATCCTCAAGATAACCAAGAGCACCAACACCAACGCCAATAGAAACACCAATTTCGTCTTGGTTGTGCTCATCAATTTTTAGCGCCGCGTTTTCGAGTGCCATTTTTGCAGCGGCAACTGCCAATTGCACAAATCTTTGATTTCTTTTTGCTTCTTTTTCATTCATGTAAAGAGTTGGGTCAAAGTTTTTAACTTCCCCAGCAATGGTGACACAGTTCTCAGGCGGCTCAAAGCGAGTTAATTTTCCAATACCGCTTCGACCAGCTATAGCATTTTCCCAGCATTCATCTAAATTATTGCCAATTGGACAAATGATCCCAAGACCTGTAACAACAACTCGTCTCATTTAAAATACCTCTCTCTCATTAAAACAAAAAAAGGTCTTCACAAATACTAGCTAGCTCTGCATTTGTAAACGTGCTATCTATCCAATCCGCCAGGTAATTCTTTACCTGGTTTGTTCTAACAAATGCAATCAACTTCTAAGTAATACACGTTGAGTAAGGAACGCAACCAAAATGAAAAATCTTAAACAAATCATAATGAGTAAAAAAGCGATACTTTGGGATTTTGATGGGTGCCTATGTGACTCAGAACACATCCACTTTTTAGCATATGAGAAAGCATTTTTAAAATATAATCATACTTTAAGCGAACACGAATATTTTGAAACGTTTACACATACTGGTGCAGGTGTCTCTAAAGAAATAGAAAAATACAAAATTTATTGTAATCCCGAAGATATTCGAGCAGATAAAGCAGTGCATTATTGGAATTTTATATCTAATAAACAAGCAAAAATATTTAATTCAATTCCAGAAATTCTTTCTATTATAAAAAATCACAAAATAATAAACTTAATTGCAAGTAATAGTCCTGCAAAAGAAATAAACTTAATTCTTTCTCAAAATAAACATGTTGAAGAAAATATTGATTCAATTGTTGGACTTGAGCCTGGCATGCAAAAAAAACCGGCGCCCGACCTCTACCTTAAAGCCCTCTCTCTGTTAAATTTATTACCATGTGATGTCATTGTTATTGAAGATTCAGAAAGAGGATTGCTTGCCGCACAGGCCGCAGAATGTGAAGCAATTTGGATTAAAACACCCTTTAATCTACGTTTTAAAACAACAGCTCCATATGTTGCAGAACTTAATCACCTTGAACTTTTAAACGTATTGAAATCATAATTATGTGGATGGATAACTGGGTATTAAATTTACCACAAAAACATTGGCCTATATATAAAAATGCATTTAATTTAGAGCAACCATTTTTGTTTCGCTTTTTTGAAACCAAACAAGACGTTGTTGTTTTATCAAGCTCAAATAAACCAGAAATAGAAGTTAATGTTCAAGAATGTACTAAAGAAAATATTCCAATTTTACGCCGCAAAGGTGGTGGCGGCACTGTTGTCCTTGGCGAAGGATGTCTTATTCTTACTTTTGCATTTTACGCAAAAGATGTTTTTGGAAATAACAAATACTTTCGTATGATAAACCAACTTTGGATTGATGCTCTTCATAATGCAGGATGTCATAATCTTGCACAAAATGGCATTAGTGATATCTGTTACTTAGATAAAAAAATTGCGGGAACAAGTATTTTTAGAAAAAAACATTTACTTGTTTATCAAGGCAGTTTACTTGTTAATCCAAAAATGCAACTCATCGAAAAACTTCTTGCACATCCCTCTCGTGAACCCGAATATCGAAATGGTCGTAGCCATGACAATTTTTTAACAACTATACAACAAATTGGCTGCCCTTTATCGACTGGAGAACTTGCGGTTCATTGTCAAAATTATTTTTCAGATCATGTTGTCGATTATTTTAAAACAGAAATTTTAACATAATAAATTTTATTAAGAATAAAAAAATGATAAACCTAACCGAAACATCTTTTACAAATCTAAACAATACAGAAATAAAAATAATTTCTTGCAACTACAATTTAGATCTCTATTCAGATTCACTTTTTACAGAATATAACATCAATTTACCAAAATCTGTTTCTGAAAGTTGCGCTAAAAGAAAAGCCGAATATCTTGCTGGAAGAGTTTGTGCAAAACATGCATTAAATTATTTTTCATTTAAAAATTGGGAACTCAATTCTCATCCTCAATTTAGATATCCATTATGGCCAGACAATATTAATGGTTCTATCACTCATACTAAACAATATGCTGCAGCAGCAGTTACAAATAATAAAAACTTACTTATAGGTATTGATAGCGAAAAAATACTAAATCGAGATAACCTTATAAAACTTGGGAATATAATCATTAATTCAAATGAATTTAATAATATTTCAAAAAATAATAATTTTTCTGAAAACATAATATACACACTTTCTTTTTCTGCGAAAGAAAGTTTATTTAAATGTATTTTTAAATTAGTAAATAAATATTTAGATTTTCATGATTCTGAAATTTTAGAAGTTAACTCATGCAATCAATCTTTTAAAATTATTCTTAAAAATATTCCACATCTTAATAACGAATTTATTGGCTATTATAATTTACAAGAGGATAGAATCAATACAATTATAACGCATTTAAATAATTAAAACGTTTTTATAACTCTTGTAACTTTATTAAAAATCGATCTTTGTTTTCATAATCACACAGCGCAAACCATTCATTTTTAGTTAATTGCCATAATGGGTGATTGATATTAATAATTTTCAATTTTTGTTTTGTCACTTTATGAGGTTGTTTTTCAGCCAACTCCATTGCAAAAACACTATCTTTACTTAACAATTCATATTTTAAAATACTATTAAATATGCACTCGCCAAATTTTATACCCTCATTTTCAGAAACAAGAGCAATTTTGGGTTCATAATTTTTAACCGACAAATCTAAGCTTTGCCATTCGCTTTCGGTTACATAAGGCGGGTTTGCAACAACAATATCAGCAGCACCAAACTTTGTCTTTAGGTCAAAAAATAACTCTTCACACAACACATCAGCATTTATCCATTCAACATTTTTTACATCATTACGTTCTGCATTAATTTTAGCAACACTTAAAGCGTCTTGCGAAATATCAACTCCAATAACCTGCGCTGTAGGAAACTCTTTTGCTAAAGCTAAAGCCAAACATCCGGAACCCGTGCAAAAATCAAAAATAACTTTAGGGGTGTTTTGTTTATGCTTATAAACTTGTAAAACAAAATCAAGCAGAGTTTCTGTTTCTGGCCTAGGAATTAAAACCCGTTTATCTACGTAAAGCTTTAAATCATGCCAATATTTTTCTGCTAATAAATAAGCAACCGGCTCACCAGATAGCCGTTTTTTAACAAGTTCTCGAAAAATAGCTCGCTCAACTTCAGTTAACGGCTTTTCAATATCTGTATACAGCTGAATTTTAGTTAAATTTAATGCATGACTTAGCAATAACTGAGTGTCTAAAAGAGGTGTTTCTATACCACTTTCTTTAAACCTTTTTGTGGTCCAGTTTAACACATTACGAATATTCCAAACAGGCTCTATTTTTTTGTGTTCTGAGGTTGCAGGCATTATTATTAACCATTACCCTGAGCTTGTAACTTTAGTGCTTCAGCTTGATAATACTGGCGCAACATTGTTAGCATTTCTTGAATCTCGCCTTCCATAAAAGCATCTATAGAATGAATTGTATGATTGATTCTGTGATCTGTCACACGGGATTGCGGAAAATTGTAGGTACGAATTCGCTCACTGCGATCCCCTCTACCAACTTGTGCTTTTCGCTCTTCAGAAAACGCTTTTTCTTTTTCTATTTCTGCAATTTCAAGAAGCTTTGCCTGTAAAATTTTCATTGCTTTTGAGCGGTTTTTAATTTGCGAACGCTCATCTTGACAAGCAACAACAATACCGCTTGGAATATGGGTAATACGTACAGCAGAATCTGTTCTATTCACGTGCTGACCACCAGCACCGCCGGCTCGATAGGTATCTATGCGCAAATCATTTTCGTTAATTGATACATCCACATCATCAGCCTCAGGCAATATAGCAACTGTAATAGTCGATGTATGCACACGCCCTTGTGCCTCGGTTTGTGGAACTCTTTGCACGCGATGAACTCCACTTTCATACTTGAGGTCGCTGTAAACCCCTTCTCCTTCAATAAGCGCTATCACTTCTTTAGTGCCGCCTAACTCATTTTCATTTAAAGACATAATTTCTATTTTCCAGCGCCTGCGTTCAGCATATCGCATATACGCACGAAATAACTGCCCAGCAAAAAGGCTTGCCTCGTCTCCGCCAGCACCGGCACGAATCTCAAGAAAAACATTTTTACTGTCATTTGGATCTTTAGGGAGTAAATGAATAGCAAGCTCTTTTTCAAGTACCTCATGCTGGGTTCTTAAACTTTTAAGCTCTTCAAAGGCCATTTCCTTAAGTTCTCCAGAACTTTCTGCAAGCAGCTCTTCTGTAGACTTTGTATCCTCTTCTAGCTTTTTAAACTCACGATAAAGACGCACAGTTTCTTCTAAGTCAGCCCTCTCTTTACTGAACTTCCGAAAATCAGCATTGTTAGCAATCACTTCGGGTTGCGAAAGAAGGTTTTCTAGTTCAAGAAATCGGCGCTCTATTTTAGCAAGCTGTAACATCATAAATTCATCCCATTTTCAAAAAAGGGTGCAGTAATCAAAATGTAAGGCGTTTGTATTTGTTTAACACGCAAAAAGGGAGCATCCAATACTGGATGTGCTCCCCCATTTATAAAGTAAAATTAAGGATTTACTTACTTGTTTGCGCTGCCTTTGCCGCATACTTGCGATTAAAGCGTTCAATACGACCAGCTGTATCGAGAACTTTATGTTTACCAGTCCAGAATGGATGGCATACATTGCAAGTTTCTATTTTTAGTATATTTTTTGTACTACGCGTTTCAAAAGTACTACCACAAGCGCAATGGACTTCGCATGGGCCAAATTTTGGATGAATGCTTTCTCTCATAAAAACCTCAAAAATAATAATAGCTTACGCTTGTTCGCCTCGCTTGAAAGCCGTCAACCACTTATGCGGTTGTAGCTCAGGATGGCATTTAGTAGCAAATGCCGCGCTAAGAGTCAACTTTAAACTCAGTATTGTATCTCAAAATATATATTAAAACTGTCCAACAGCCCTATGTGCCATATCAATCGCTGTATGAGTATAAGGCGACCAAGAAGAATCAGAATTTGCAATCACAATATTTCCATGCTTATGTTGTGATTGTTCAATCATTTTTTCGGTAACGCCATAGTTATCAAATAATGAGTTATATTCGTACGAATAACCATGCGACCAACGATTAACTGTAATTGCTAAAATATCTTTATCGTGCCGAAAACCAGCTGGTCCAAACATTCTTTGTAATTGACTTCTAATTTCTTTTTCAAATTCGGCAAATGGCCTTGTCAAAAGCTTATATCTTGCAACCCTAAATGCGGATCGGACATCCAACTTGCTATTCACGTCAATTGGAATGGAAGTCATATGCAGACACATTGGCTCATCAACATTTTTAGGATGCTTATATTCACCAATATTTACAGGATAATCAAGCTTAACAAGCACATATGGCATTTTAGGGCAATACACTTCATGCACTCCTAATTTAACAAAAGATCGCCAATTACGAATGACAACTTTACTATAAACCATACAGGATTTTACGTTTGAGGATAAAGCTTTCTTTTGATTTAGCTCAAGATCTTTAACAATATAAGGAATCATCATATTATAGCCTGCCATTATGGCATGCCGACAATTTACTCGTTGGATTTTTCCATTTCTATTTACATATCCAATATCTACCGCCCCATGCCCCAAATTTTTAGCGACAACCACCGTGGTATTTAACCGTAAACGCACCAAATTTTGCGGCAAATCCAATTTAGAATAATCAAATTTCGCTAAAACAATATCATGCATAGAATTGCCGGTTGCTACATTTGGAATCATTTTTCTTACTAAAAGCCTGACCAAACTCGCATTACCATCTGGAAAATGATAAATGTAAGGATCATTCAGCTCAGCCAACTCTTCTGCATCTAAAGGTGGTAAATTTAATTTATCAAAGCCAGGAAGGCCTAATGAACGAGCATCAAACGCCGGTAAAAGATCAATCGCAAAAGCACAAAAATCTTTACATTTACCCAAAAAATACTCAACAGCAAGCTTACTTAAATTCACATTTTTTAATAAAAAATCTTGATAACTTATTTTTGATAAGTATTCTTCTGTTTCTTTATCATTTTTTCCTGGTAAATAATTAACAGGATTTTTATGCAATTCAATGAGAGATTTTTTATCTGATTTTGGCAATGGAAATTCATTAAAAAAATCTTCAATTTTTTTACCATTCAATTCTTTAGGATCAATATCATCTGCAACTGTTCTAAAGGGATCGCCTGAAACTATTTTATCTTGTCCAAAAGTTTCTTTATCAAAAAAAACACCACGACTTAACTTCATTTTAGGGTAAAACTTTTGGTTAAAACACTTTCCTAATTCATCTATATCAACCGCAATATCTTTAAGTAAACTAAGGGCATTTTGACTATATATATGCTTAGGAGATTGCAAAGACTCAGTACCACCATAAGTCAATATAAATTTACCATTAACTTTAAATTCATTTCTCTTTGCATGACCACCAAAATCGTCATGATTATCTATAATTAATATTTTAGAATTTTCACCATATTTATTTTGATAAAATCGAGCTGCAGATAATCCACTTATTCCTGCACCAACAATAACGCAATCGTAATTTTCTTTTATTGGTAAATTATCAATTTGAAAATCTTTCCCTTCACGTCCTAGCAAATGGGCATTTTCAAAAGATCCAGGATGATTTCCCCTTAATCCTGTTAAACTAGGTGTATAATAATTAGATCCAGACTTTGCATTTAAAATATCAATTGGACTTAATCCAGCAACTACTGCAATAGAAGTACCATTAATAAAATCACGCCTTGTAATACTCATAAGGATTCCGTTCCTTTCCAAAAATATTATTCTAAGTATTAATAATATTTATGATAAAAACAAGAACGCAATATCAATTCTTTAGGGTTAAGTCGTTTTTAAGATATATTAGATTACCAAAAATTAAATTAATTTTTTCTTAGGCATAATTTTAAACTGCATTTTTTCTGTTTGAAATTCTATTTCTGCTAAAAATAAGCCTTCAGCATCCTTTATTTTCAAAAATATCTTTCTTCTCTCAAGAGAAATTTCATAAAAATCAAAACTACTTAAAATCTGATTTTTACTCACATACATTACATTTCCAGAATTAAAAAATTTTTGAAATTCGCTATCAACGACAATAACTGGTATATGAGGTAACATCTCTTCAACTGATATAATTTTTGATTTAATATAATTAGGATTTAAAATTTTCTCATCAGTAAACAACAAGGCATCATTCACACTCCAAGGCTCTACAAATTCTCTACGTAGTTGTGAACAATGTCCAACTGTATCAATAGCAAGCGCAATATCTCGAGCAAGTGAACGAACATATGTCCCCTTGCCGCATAACACACGAAAAGTCATACTCTGCGTTTCTAAGTCAGAGCTCAGAATTTCAAGCTTTTCAATAAAAACATTTCTTTTTTTAGTTTCTATGTCCTCTGGTAGCTTACCTAATGAACGCATATATTCATATAAAGGTTTGCCATTCATCTTTAGAGCGCTATATACAGGAGGAACCTGTTCAATAACTCCTAAAAAACTAGAAATAATTTCTTCAGCTTTTGTTACAAAATCTGCAGGAACATTTTTAGTTTTTAGCACTCTGCCTGAATTATCTAAAGTGTCTGTTTCAGAACCAAAAGTAACAGTAAATAAGTACTGTTTTTTGCCATCCATAATTTCATCAGATAACTTAGTTGCTCCACCAATTAAAACAGGCAATAATCCTGTAGCAAATGGATCAAGAGTGCCTAAATGACCTATTTTATCAATTTTTAATGTCTTGCGAAGTACAGAAACAACTTTATGACTTGTAACATTTGGACTTTTATCAACTAAAAAAAGCCCACACAGATTTTCTAAATTTTGCATCCTTGGGGCCTTTTACCAAAATATATATATTTGTCTCATAACTTTATTTGTGCTGCTGCTTATTTTTATGTTCTTCTAATTTTTCGGTTTCTGTTTCAACCTGATTGCTTCGATTGGCTTCATCAACTCGTATCTCATCACTGACTTTAGAAATTAAAGCACCAATACGTACAGCATGCTCAACACTATCATCATAATAAAATGCCAATGCTGGAATATAGCGAACAAGCAACACCTTACCAAGCTCACGTCGAATAAAACCAGCCGCATTTTTGAGAGCTTTTTCAGCTTCCTTACGTTGCGGCGCATCACCAAAAACTGAAAAATAGATTTTTGCAACTTGTAAGTCTGGTGACATTTTTACAGAGTTCAATGTCACTTGACGAACACGTGGATCTGCAATTTCACCACGTACAAGCATTAGCGCAATATGCTCACGAATTTGTTCTGCAAGCTGAAGCATGCGTTTTGTAGCCATAGTTGTTTCCTTAATTCAATGTTGCTGCAATTTCTTCAACAACAAAAGCCTCAAGGATATCTCCAACCTTAATGTCGTTATAGTTTTCAACGCCAATACCGCACTCAAAACCTTGCGTTACTTCTTTTGCATCATCTTTAAAGCGTTTAAGCGAACCAATACGCCCCGTGTAAATGACGACTCCATCGCGCACAATACGAACATGAGAGTTTCTTACAACCTTGCCATCAGAAATCATGCTTCCAGCAATAACTCCCACTTTAGGTACAGAAAATGTATTTCTAACCTCAGCATGACCAATAATTTTATCTTGCTTAATTGGAGCTAAAGTACCAACCATTGCAGCTTGTACAGATTCAATAAGCTCATAAATTATACTAAAACATTGAATTTTAATTCCACTTTGCTCTGCAACTTGTGCTGCAACCCGGTCTGGGCGAACATTAAATCCAACAATCAATGCATTCGATGCTTTAGCCAAAATCACATCTGTTTCGGTAATACCACCCACAGCTGCATGTAAAATTTTATTTTTAACCTTTGGAGTATCAAGCTTTTGAATAGAAGTACGTATTGCTTCAGAAGAGCCATGAGTATCAGCCTTAATAATAATAGCAACTTCTTTTGCCTTATCTTCGGCACCAGCCATCAAAGCAAACAAATCGTCCATCGAAGTTGAACGGTGAGACGCTAAATCTTTTTGACGCTGCTTTTCAATACGGTAAGCAACGGCTTCTTTTGCAATTGCGTCATTCACAACGCAATTAAATTGATCTCCTGCAGCAGGAACATCGTCTAAGCCAATAATTTCAACAGGCGTTGAGGGCTCTGCTGTGATAATTTTATTTCCGTTAGCATCATTCATTGCACGAACACGACCCATACAGGTTCCAACAACAATAAAGTCTTGTTGTTTTAATGTTCCTTTGGTTACAATAAGCGTTGCAACAGGACCTCTAGCTTTATCAAGTTTTGCTTCAATAACAATGCCTTCGGCAAGAGTGTCTTTAGTAGCCTTCAAGTCTAAAACTTCGGCTTGCAATAAAATTGCTTCAATAAGTTCGTTTAAACCTTGGTGTGTTTTCGCAGAAACTTGTGCAAACATAGAATCTCCACCCCATTCTTCCGGCAAAACTCCTTGCTCAGAAAGCTCACGGTTAATTCTATCTAGATTTGCTCCTGGCTTATCTATCTTATTAATTGCAACAATAATTGGAACTCCAGCTGCTTTTGCGTGAGAAATTGCTTCACTCGTTTGAGGCATCACACCATCATCAGCAGCAACAACCAACACAACAATGTCTGTCACTTGAGCGCCTCGAGCACGCATGGCTGTAAATGCTTCGTGACCAGGAGTGTCTAAAAATGTTAATTTTTGTCCTTTGTAGTCAATTTGGTACGCACCAATATGCTGAGTAATACCACCAGCTTCCTTGGCTGCTACATTAGCAGAACGAATCGCATCGAGTAATGATGTTTTTCCATGATCAACGTGACCCATAATTGTAACTATAGGCGGACGAGGAACAGTATTTTCATTATCGAGTTTGTTAGTCTTACGAGATAAGATATCTCCAATTGACACGCTGGTACTTTGCGTTTCAAACCCAAATTCTTGTGCAACAAACGTAGCTGTATCAAAATCTAACTGCTGATTAATTGTTGCAGACATACCTAACTTCATTAATACTTTTATTACTGCACTTGCTTTTTGACTTAATTCACCAGCAAGATCGTTAACGGTAATATGCTCATCAATACGTACAATTTTTTTAGACGCTTTTGTTGGATTTGCGATTTCTTGTTTTTTAACTTCTTTTTTCTTAAATGCCTGAGACGTTTTTTTGCGATTAGGGATCATTGTACGAACAGCAACAACCTGCTCGTCACCCTCACCATAAATATCAACATCTTCTTCGTTTTCTTCTAAACGTCTTGCGCTTTTAGCACGGTTACGACGAGCGTCTTCTTCGTCTATAATTCTACGCTTTTCACGATCTTTATCTTTGTCACGATCTTTCAAGCGAGATGGAACATCTTTAACTGGAGCTGCAGGAACATCCGCTCCCATGACAAAAGGACTACTTGTTGTCGCACCTGAAGCACCACCTGCACGTGCAGAATAAGGCGCTCTTTCTGTACCATTTGTTGCACCAGTTTGACCACCAGGACGAGCAAAACCACCCGTACGAAACGATGCCTGACCTTGACCCGAAGAGCTATCACGCCCTCCACCAAAGCCACGAGGAGATGAACCTACGGCACCAGAACGATTTTGCGTATCTCTTCCTGTTGCGCCTGGTTGCGCATAGCGAGAATCACGCATTCCTCCATTTTGTCCGCCCTGCGAAGGCTTCCCTCCAAAAGAATCTCGTTTTGAATAGCGTCCATCATCCTTACGGTACGTATTTTGAGTACTGAAACTTGCTGTCGTATAGCTTTGAGGTCTAGCAGTGTTTTGTGCTGCTGAAACATTATCTGCTTTTCTCACAATAATTGCAACGCCTTCAGTCTTAGGAGAAGACCCTGGACGCGAAGTTTGTTGAGAAGCGCCTGACGCTGAAGCTGCACGAACAATTTGTGCAGAGTTTGGACTAGAAGAACTTGGAACATTGGTGGTGGTTTGCACGGTATTATTCTCGTTACTCTCTTGAGAGAGCATCGCTGTCGCACTGACTTCGGAAGGCTTTTGAGCGGTTGCACTGACGGTTCTACCAACTTCTTGCACCGAATGCTCGTCTTGAGTCTGATTAGACGCAACTTTTGTCTCTCTAATATCTTGGGTTATTGATTGGTCTCCTGCGTGAACAGAAGCTTTAAAAATTTGTTTGTTATTGACTGAACTTTCAGTAAGTTTTATATTGGAATTTACTCCATCTTTTACATTATCCACAGCATCTGAGCCTTCTTCATTTATAGCTTGATGTGTGTCTGTAGTGTCTTTAAATTGAGCAACAGTTTCTGTTGAAGATGTTTTTTTCACAACGGATACTATTTTCTTTTGAACATCAACATCTTGCGGCTGACTTGTTGTTTTTACATTACTATCAGCAACATCAGACGAAGCTTCTACTTTTCGACGGATAATTAGCTTACTGGCTGCGGCTTTTTGTGCTGCTTCTTTTTCTGGATTTTTTCCAGAACGATGAAATGCCCGCAATTTAGCTGCTTCTGTTTCTGATATTGCGTTAAAATGATTTTTGACTTGAATACCGAGTTCTTGGAGCTTAATAATGGCAGCCTTGGTCTCAATTCCCAACTCTTTAGCCAGATCAAGTACTCTAATGCGACTCATCAAATAAAGCTCCCAATTATAATCATGCCAATTGTCTATGACATAGTAACAAAATTAATTAATCAATTATCTCTAATTATTAGAAATAATTGCAGACAAAACTTTTACAACAGCGTCTTTACGACTCACTAATACAGCTTTGACAGCTTTTTCACTACCAAAAAACATTTTTCCAAAAGTTTTTGAGTCTACATTCACTCTCAACCCAAGAATTCTTCCACTATACTTTACAAGCACTGATTCACATTGCTTATAAAAACGCTCGCTCCCGTCGTTAGAAAAAATAAGAATTCTAGATATGCGGTTGGGAACCTTTAAGCCCTGCTTTGAGCGTAAAGCCACAAGCCCTGCTTCTTCAGTTTGTAAAAATGTTTCAATACTTTCCAAACCACCCCGGAGAGTACCGCAGCGACGCGCAAAGGCAAGTGCTTGAATCAACTTCTCACTCAATTCAACATATGGAACTTTTACAATACCACTTGTAGAAAAAATCTGAAAAGATTTTTGCAAAGTAAGAAACAACAGTTGGTTTTCAGTTTCAGTTTCCAATAATCTTGGCAGTTTCAGCATGTAATTTTCCAGAAAGTTTTACAGGTAACCCTGTTTTATAAGCAATTTCGTCCACATTAGAGCTTGCAACAGAATTAAAATCCGTAAACCCTGCGGTATGAATAACAGCGGCAATTTGCTCTGCCACACCTCTTAACTGCATCCAATAGCGTAAACGATCTACTGGCACAGATTTTACGTCAACTTTTTCAGGATCAAGAAGTGGTTGCGGACGAGTTTTTGCAACAATATCATCAATTGCCGCCTCAGCCTCTTCTGACTCTGTGACATCTTCATCAAGAATTGGTTCACCCAAGTGAAATTCATCCAAATCCTCTTCTGAATTTTCTTCCAAATTGCTAGAAGCTTGCGATGCGGCCAAATCTGTTGCACCCTGAATAACTTGCTCTGCTTCTTCTTGTGTTAAACGCAACAGCTTCATCAAACTACGAGGATCCATACGCGAGATATCTGCAGGATCTTTATAGCCTTCGTTAACTAAAATTTCTGCGCGCATTTCGCCCAATGCAGGAATTTGTGCAATCACATTTTTGTATTCCTGAACCAATTCACGCATTTTGGACTCAGAACGGATATCCACTTTCCAACCCGTTAACTGAGCTGCGAGGCGCACATTTTGTCCTCTTTTACCAATTGCTAAAGAGAGATGTTCATCAGGCACAACGACTTCCATAATATGCAAGCGTTCGTTTACAATCACCTTAGAAGGCTCAGATGGAGCCAATGCGTTGCACACAAATCGAGCAGGATCTCTATCATACGGTATAATATCTATTTTTTCGCCTCTTAATTCTTGTACAATTGCTTGGACGCGAGCACCTTTAATACCCACACAAGCCCCTACAGGGTCAATAGAGGGTTCAGTACTATAGACAGCGATTTTTGAACGACTACCAGGATCACGTGCTGCACTTTGAATAACAACAATTCCTTCAGAAATTTCTGTCACTTCTTGCTCAAATAAACGAATAAGAAGCTCTGGATGCGCACGACTTAACATAACCTGCGGACCACGGGTTGATTTTTTTACATCAACCACAAACGCAATCACTTTGTCGCGGATTTTGTATTTTTCACCAGGAATCTGCTCACGCACAGGCAATACGCCCTCTGTAGGACCCAAATCTACAATAATATCAGCCTTATCAAAGCGACGCACCTGCCCAACAACAATTTGATGCTTTTTATCACGAAATTCGCGAACAACTTTTTCTTTTTCAGCTTCCATCACTTTTTGTACGATAGATTGCTTTGCTGCTTGCGCTGCAATACGCCCAAGTTGTTCTGTAGGCAGCTGTTCACCAATTTCATCGCCTACTTGCAAGGATTCATCCATAGCAAGAGCTTCAGAAGCTGGAATTTGCTTACTTGTATTATTGAGATCGCTATCTGCGACAACGGTTCTATAGCGAATTAGCTCAATTTCCTCTGTTTCCTCATTGAAACGTGTTTCAAACACACAATCACCAAAATGCTTGCGTGCCGCAGTTAGAACGGCTTCCCTTAATGCGCCAACTAATAATTGACGATCAATATTTTTTTCTTTACCAACTGTTTCGATTACACGCTTCAAATCTATTTGCATTCAATGCACCTCAGAAAACAAGTCAAAAATTTCATGAGTCTTGGATTAAAGACCCGTCCTATTTTAATTTTTTAAACGCCCCTCTACGAGCCTTTTGTCTTGCCGCATCTTTTGCCATTTTTAAAGACTTCGACAGCGGATGATAAGGAAGAGCAAATGCAGCTTTAATATTATCAAGTAATATTTCAAACCGCTGAGCGCCCTCAGCAAGCACTATGACTTTAAGCCCTTTATTATCACAAATTTCATTTAAAACCATAGTATATTTACATCTGCCTTCAATTTTTTCCCAAGTTTCGACTCTTACAACGTCTCCAACGGTTGCCTCAAAATCTTCGACATCATGAAGGGTAGGCTCTGAACCCGGCGTTCCTACGCGAACATTGACCTCATCTGCAAAAGAGTCAAGAACATTCGTTGAAAGTAGGTACTCGTGGTACTCCATGCACTCATCAAAACTAAGAGAAGTTTCAGCATGACGCGGCACAATATCTGCTTTTACATCCGCAAAAGAGTAGCCTTTATCTACGATGATATCAACAACAGGTTGCCCTTCCTCTATTAGAAAAAGCCAGTTGCGCACTCGCATACTCATAACACCAGGATTTTTTACATCCTTTTCTTTTAAATTGACGAGTACTTCGCGTAAGTCAAATAAAACCTTGTCGTGAAGCGGCTTTGTTAGATTTTTTGGTTCATTGATCATTTGATTATCATCCATTAGATACAAAGTATCTCCAACTTACTGATGGGCGTATGATATTGCCTCAGCTCAAAGGGTGTCGCCCTTTAGAAGATTAAACAATAAGCAACCTGGGTATAACGTAATGCGTCTAAAATCAAATCAAATTTTTTTTCACATGTTCAATTAGTTAAAGCCAGCAAAAAAACTTTCCAAGACACTGTAAAACCAAATTTTTTGACGCTCACAAATTATAAAAGGAGCTTTTGTGAAAAACACTAAGGATTCTAATTATAAAAAAATTCTTGGATTCTGGGGAGAACAGCAAGTGGACTGCTGGATGCAAAGCCAAAATTGGTCTGTCCACGAAAAAAATCTGCGCATTCATGGCGGAGAAATTGATCGTATTTACATTCATAAATCAAATAATAAGAATTACAAAATGTGTATTGCAGAAATAAAAACCAATTGTATTTATAGCTGTTCATCCATAAACGAAATTTTTACTGAAGTTGGAATAAAAAAATACATCAAACAAAGACAAATAAAAAATTTATACAAAATATCGGAAAACTACCATTCAAAAGGCATAACAGAAATTTATTTAAGGTTATTTATTGTATTAAAAAGGAAAAATTATATTAAAATTGATAAAAACATAAGCTCAATGAGTGCAATTAAAGTTTGCTATGAACACGATAACTACTATATTCTTTCCATAACCCCAGAATTCACAAACATCAATGCAAGAAAAAGTTTGTTAGAAATTAGGATGTGAGGAAAATTATTCATACCTAATATTACTATATACCCAATCAACCGTTTGCCTAATATTATTATTTAAAATCTGTTCATTACTTCCTACGCATACTGCGTATCCCATATTGTCTCCACTATACTCACGGCCATTAAATTTTTGCCCAGCTTTTGCAGTTAAGCGATAATCTGCAACAAATTCAAATTTACAATTTTGTGCACCACTTAAAAATGTTCCACAAATTGGATTAATTAAAAAAAATCCTGCAAAATTTTTTGGCTCTTTTAAACATGCCAATTCGCTTTTTATGTTTTTAATTTCGCATGCATCATTTTTTGCTGCAGCAAGATGCAAGTTAAATAAAAGTTTGTTTAAATCACACCCAAAGGCTGCTTTAAACATTAAATTTATTTTTCCTCCTCCAGTTCTTGCTGCAACTTCGCAAAGTTTAATATCATGACTACTGGTCACAAAAACTTCTATATGAAATGTCGAGTGCTTATAAAAAGGAAAATTTTTAATAATTTTTTTTGCAAAATTTAATAAAGGTTCTGTTAAAGGATTATTGTTATCGAGCATTGCGCTTCCAACAGAAAGCTGATTTTGAATACTCGTTAAATCTAAATTTTTTGATAAATACTTTGAAGGCCAAGCAACCATAAGCTCAGAGTCAACTATTAAACCATCAATATGATACATTTCTGCATCAATATATTCTTCAACCATAGAATCAGAATAATATTCAGAAAAAGGAATTCTTGCCGCAAAATTTTGACTTAAACACGCTTTTAAATCTTCTTCGTTGCTAATTTTTTTTGTAAATACAGAGCCTGATGCGCTTCTTGGTTTCACAAAAATTGGTGCATTTATTTCTTGATAAAAATTAATTAAGTCTAAAGGAGTATTTAATGCGCTAAATTTGGGAGTTGCAATATTACAATTAACTGCATGCTCTTTCATTTTTACTTTGTCACGAAAATAAATTTCAAATTTTTCTTCGGCACCAAAAATATTAAGTTTTTTACGCAAACGACTTGCCCTTAAAATATCATCCTCACCAAAAGACATAATACAATCTACTTTAAAATCATTATGAATTTGTAATATTTCGTATTCTATTAAACCATTATTAATATAATTATCAAAATGCATCACTTTTTTAAAATTTTGCGAATAATTATAAAATTCGGTTTCGCTACATGTTATAGAGTGTTTATCAAGAAATAAAAAAATATTATGCTCTTTATTTGAAAGCCAATTATTAAAATCAAAGTCAAAAGGGTTATGTAATGTTAAAACTACAATATTCATTTTATATTTCCTTAAATTTTGGAATATTTTTTGCTTTTTTAATAATATTATCCTTAATAAACATAGTTATTATTAAAGATAAAGTAATAAACATAGAAAACACTAAGAAAATTTGTGATGGTAGCAAATAAAAACAAAAAATTCCTATTAATATAGGAGAAATTGCCTCAATCATCATCCGCCCAACGACCAATCGACTAGTCCAAATAGTGACTTCTTGAGAATTTTGATTAAGCTCAAAAAAAATACTTCTTTTTTGAATTCTCAATAAATTCATTGATAATCCCCATAATAAAGAAATCAAAATTAAAACAAAAACATTAGACAAATAACAAATAGCTAAACCACAAACTGTAAACAGCATTGTAAAAAAATATTGAGAATTATTTTTTACCAAAATAAAACCAGTTAGGAGTATTGCTAAAAAAGCGCCTATTGCAGCAGCAGAATCTGCAATACCAAATACTGTAGCGCTCCAATTTTTTTCTGATTGCACTAATATTGGTAGCAAAAAATTAAAGCTCGTTGTCGCAAAAGCAAGAATTGAGATGTCAATATAAGAAAACCATAGTTTTTTATTATTATTGTTTAAATTTTCTTTATTATAATCTAAACAATAATTTTTTTCAGATTCATTCTTTTGATATTTAATATTTTCTAAATATTTTAAACACAAAATAAATAATACAAAATAACCTAATAAAGCAACTACGCTCACACCTTTTAATTTATAGTAATCAATAATAACACCTGCGCAAAATCCACCCAAACAACTGCCCACAGTTAAAGAGACTTGCAAAATTCGCGATGCATTGATTTCAGTAATTTCTTTATCGATAACTTTAAATGAAATAAGCATTTCGACAACTTGGTTAGTTAAATAAAACAATAAAGAATATAAACATATTAACACATATATATAAACTGTATTATTTGAAATATAATCAAAAAACAAGGCAAAGGAAAAAACCGCTCCAAAACATGAAAGCAACAACATAATTGTTTTTATATTATTTGCAAAATAATCTCTAACTTCTTTAATAATAAATTGCAATATATAAGGTATAATAGAAGAAATACCTATACACAAACCAATACTTAATTTACTTTCACCAAAGCAAATTAACGTCCAAAAAACCCCGATAAAAGAAAGTGATTCTACAAAAATTGCTAGTAACAAAATAAATGAGACAGAAAAATAGTTTTTCAATTATAAGCTTTCTTATAAGCAGAAATTATTTTTTAAACAAAAATTAGCTAACTTCTTGTGCGATATTCTTTTTAAAACGGATCGATATCAAATAAAATAACAAACTAATACCGACACCACAAAAAATTACTACAGAAACCGTAAATGCTTGTTGGTTATAGAATAAACTTGATAATCCTGTAAATAAAAATACCAATAAAGAACGCACACTCATATTAAACGAAGAAGTTGTGCCTCTTAAATTTGGAAATATAGAAAGTGATTCTGAAAAAATTACTGGATAACAAATTGCAAAACCTACACAAAATAAACTAATAAAAGCCGTCATGAAATAAGCGGAAAATGCTGAATGATTACTTATTCCCATAAATATAATCGAACCTAAAACGCAAAGAAAAACACCAAGTCTTACTATTTGAATAGGACCCAAAATTTGAATTAATTTATTTGTAAATAAACTTGTTACAGCAAACGACGCAACCACAATTGCTTGGTGCGTTACATACTCCATTGTACTTAAAGAAAAAGTTCCCATATATAAAAATGAACTTGATGCAACAAATACCATGTAAGAAGCACACAGTAAACTTGGAATTAAAGACGCACAAATAAACTTAAGATTTAAAAATAGTTGCTTATAATCAGCTAAAATTTTTGTAACACTAATTTTACTATCAAGTTCTTTTTTTGTTTCTGGCATAAATAAACAGATCAATGCTAAATTTACAAAACACAAAATACCAACAAACGAATAATTACCCCGCCAAGCAAATGCGTCATTAATGAACCCACCTAAAATTGGTGCCAAAGCCATTGACGACGACATGCCTGCATTCATTAGGGCTATCAATTTCATTGCTTTATCAAATGGATAAACTTCTGCTATCATTGCAAACACCAAAACTATTGATGCACTGGCACCAATACCTTGAATAAAACGAGCGGCAAGTAAAAACTCTATGGAAGGTGTGATAATGCAACCCAATGCTCCTATCAGCATCAGAGCATTTCCCAAAATCATAATTTTACGTCTGCCATAACAATCAGAAAGAGGACCATAAATGAGCGCGCCAATACAAAATCCTAAAAAATTATAGGCAATCGTTAATTGCACCACGCCTTCAGAAACAGAAAAATGCTTTGAAATTTGCGGAAAACTTGCAAGCGAAACATCTGTCTCAATTCCTGTTGTGATAAGCGCAAAGAAAAACAACAAAGGAAGAAATTTTTGATACCGCATAATATCACCTTTCAAAAAA
>QOVW01000096.1 GCA_003339605.1 Spirobacillus cienkowskii
CTGCAGCATATCCTGTTTTCAATATTCATCAATTTCCGTATAAATATTTATTTTTGGTTATCTATGTTGCCAACAAACTTAGTGGACGGCGTATTACTACTAAACAAAAATCTCTTGTTAAAATTATTTTTTTTGATGGCTCAGATATTGTTTTATACGAAAACAGTGAGTTAAAAATTAATGAATATCATTTTATAAAAGAAGAAAATAACAATAGCATAAAAAGTGTGATTGATAATATTAAAGGAAAAGTTAGATTTTTTATCAAACGAAAAGAAAATGCAAAAAATGACGTACAACTTAAAACTTCTAATGCAGTAATGGGTATTCGTGGTACAGAAGGATATATTGTCACCACAGGAGCCGAACAAACCCAATTGGTTGTCACAAAAGGAGCGGTTGAATTTAGTAACCCAAGCACACCAAATATTATACAGGTTGTGAATGAAAACGAGTGGGGACAAGTGATCGCCAACGCACCACCTCCTCCTCCAGAACCAGTGACTCCAGAACTAATTGATGCATTAGAAGTTAAATTACCAGAAGGTTTTGATACAAATTCTTTAAACGAAACTGAACAGCTATTTCCAAATACAGATGGGGGGTTACCTGTTGCCCCACCAACTATACCTTCAACTCCTGAAATCAAACCAACTCCAGAAATACAAGGAAAATCTGATATTAAAAATGAGATGCAACCTTCCTCAGACAATGCTCAAGCACAAGGAAAGACTTTTGACATTGATCCTGATCAACTGATAATAGGTCCAACGTTTGGCGTAGGTTTATTTCAATTTTTTACTATTGGAATTGAAGCAAAAATTTTTAAATTTTTAGGTTTGAGCATTAACTATGGTGGTGCTGGGGATATTCATTTCGATACATTTCCAGGACTTCTTTCTTATATAAATAGGAACTCCAATGAAAACCATATTTATGAAACTAAACTATCTATTCAACATATAAAAACGAGAGTTGTGATATATCCATTTTTTGGGGCATTTTTTGCAGGTGCAGAACTTGGTATTCGTCATATTGAAACCAATGTTCATGCAACCAATTTCTCTAGTTCAAACCCAGTAGAAATTTCTGCAAGATACAAGCTCAACACATTTTATTTTAATCCTCAATTTGGCTGGATGTGGGTATTTGATTCTGGATTTGCAATTGGCACAGAATTTGGTGCGCAAATACCACTTTCCTCAAACAATGAAAATTTTTCGAACGTAATATTTGCACAAAACCCCGCTCAACTAAATTCAATCTTAGTGTCTTCAGCTTATAATGATTTTTTACGTGCCAATAAAGACGATATTGGCAATTATTTAAAAACAAGAACGTTACCATATTGGAATATTATTAAAATTGGCTGGTTTTTTTAACGCTTTCTTTTTTCTAAAGCAGCTTCTAGCTCAATAAGATATTTTTTCATAAATTTTTCTAAATCAAAAAACATATAAGAAAACAGTTTTGAAATAATACTACTCGTTTTTAATGTTTCAGAAAAAATAACTTCTGTTGAATTATTATCTATAGCCTTAAAAGTACTAATTGCTACGCCACTAAAACGTGGTTCATCACTATAAAAAATTTCAAATCTTTGATAAGGGACTAGAGCTTTTGTTTCGAATTTAATTGGCATTCCTTTTTTGGGCTTTTCTATCCATACTTCCCTACCTTTTTCATTAGAGATAATTTTTACATATTCAAGATCACTTCTCCAGGTAGATTGATCAATTTGTGTTATAAACTCAAAAACATCTCTTACAGGATAATTAAATTTATGAGTTAAAGTCACAGATCTTTGAGCAGGTAAGTATGCGCCTACTCCTATCAAAACAGCAATCACTAACAAAATAAAAATAAAAAAATTTTTTAACATTTTAAAGCTCCTATTTTAGTTTCATTAAATATATTAATTTTTTTTTACCAATAAAAAAATACTAAAATGCAATTTTTAAGACATCGGTAATTTATTAAATTGTCTTTCTGCAAAAATACATTCTCTTTTTTTAAAAAAACCTTGTTTTTTATGAATCACAAATCCTTGATTTTTTAGTTGCGTTTTTAAAATACCTTTAGAAGCATAAGTGGCAAATATACAATCAAACGCACTACAATTTTTTGAAAAAATATTATTAAACAAAGATTGTGTCCAAAGTTCAGGGGAAGAACTTTGGCTAAATGCATCAAAAAAAATTCCATGCGCAGGATTTTGGACGGCAGAATTTTCTGTAAATTTTGAATTAATATTAATTTTTTTCTTTAAAATTAAATCTTTAATGTTACTTTTTAAAGTTTCTTGATTAACTCCAAAATAAACACTATTACGTTGAATTATATCATTATAGCAGTATACAAACTTTTGCGGCACATATTTTTCTAAAAAGTAATTAATAAAATAATGACCTAAAAAACTCACAGCTTCAAAAGACTCTACAGAAGCCACTTGTTTTTGTTGTGATAAACAATAAGCAATGATCATCACTTCGATATAACCCAATCCAAGACCAATAGATAAAAAATGCAAAGGCAAGTCACGCTCTATAACAGCTTTTACCACAGGAAGATAAACATAAATGGTTTCTGAAAAAGCTCCTGCTGTACTATGCATCAGTTCTGGTAAACAGGTGTCTGATTGTATTGAATTTTCAGTTAACATTTGAGGAGTATGATTTAGGCGCAAGCTAAAAGAATGATCACTCGTTAATACAAATTCTGCTGTGTACTTAGATGCCTTATCAAAATAAACATTCTCTAACAATTTAAGCACTCCTTGGATCAAACGTAGCCCGCAACGCCTGCCCAATAAGACTTATCGAAATTAATAATAAAAGAATAGTGACAACAGGCGAAATCAAAACCCAAGGAGCATTTTGAATGTTGTCACGTCCCTGTGCCATGAGCTCTCCTAAACTTGGCGTAGGTGGAGGCAATCCAAAACCCAAATAATCAAGGGCTGCTAACAAAGAAATCCCGCTTTCAATTGCAAAGGGACTTAAAGTTATAATTGGGGTTAATGCATTTGGTAAAATGTGCTTCCATAAAATGCGAAAGTGACTTCCACCAAGCGCTATAGAAGCTTCGCAAAAATCGCGTCTTCGCAAAGTTAAAACATTGGCGCGAATCTGACTTGCAATCCCCATCCAACCAAAGATCAACACCAATCCTAATATGATCCAAAAAGACTGGTTCTTGGTGATTGCAGTTATTAAAACAACAAGAGTTAACATTGGAATTATTGCAGCAAGCTCTTTAAATCGCTCTAGTAAAAAATCAACCGACCCTACAAAATAACCTTGCACTGCGCCAATTATCGTTCCAATTGAATAAGACAGTAGCCAAAGTATTATTGCAAAACTCAGAGATATTCTTGTTCCATATAATAATCGCGCTAAAATATCACGGCCTAAATTATCGGTACCAAGCACATGCAACGAGGAGGGAGGCATTAAAATAAAAGCGGTTTGTTCTTCTGCATTCCATTGAAAAAAAGGATAAATAGAAAAAACAAAATGACCATGAGCTTTTTCTGCTTTTTCAAGCTGTTTGTAATCGACGACAAATACGTCTTGTAACTTAAAGTCGTTTGGAGTGTACTCAATAAAAGATGGAAAATATATATGTTTTTCTTTAATAAAAATTATTGGTTTATTGTTAGAAATAATCTCTGCAAATAAAGCGCAAATAAACAAAATTAAAAAAATAATCAATCCAAATTTTGTTTTTTTTTGCAAAAAAAATAATTCTAATTTTCTTTTATTTTTCATACAAATAATCCAATATATTAAATATACATATTACCTGTATTCAATTCTGGGATCAACCAACACATAAACAATATCGTTTAAAATTTGCCCTAGTAAAATTGCTATAGACTGTAAAACAACAATAGCCATAACTACATTAAAATCTCTCGCTGCTAAAGATTGCAAACTTAAAACACCAATTCCTGGTAATCCAAAAATTGGTTCAATAATAATTGAACCACCTAAAAAAGTTCCTAATACAGCACCAAAACCTACCATTAAAGGTAACAAAGCATTTCTTAATGCATGTTTATAAACGACAATATTTTCACTCAATCCTTTTGCTCGCGCAGTTCTAATGTAATCTGATCGAATAACTTCTAACATGCTATTTTTTTGAAGCATTGCAAATACAGTAAAGTTTCCAATTATTGAAGCCAAAACAGGAAGAAATAAGTGTTTGCCAACGTCTAATATTTTACCAATAAAACTTAACGTTTCATAGTTATCCGAACGCCAACCTCCCAAAGGAAACAACGCCCCAAAAGGAAGAATTCTATCTGTACAGAATAATAATAAAAAAACAACAGCAAAAACTAAAGCAGGAATACTATAGGTAACAAATAAAATAAAAGTGGCCGCTGTATCAAACTTTGAACCATCTTTTAAAGCCATCAATACCCCAAGGGGTATTGCAATTAAGTAGGTCAAAAAAAAACCAGGTATTCCAAAAGAAAGAGATATTGGTAAACGCTCAACAATTTGATCGATCGCTGGCGCACGAGTAGTTATAGAATCACCAAAATTCAATGTAAATATATTTTTTAACCAAATAAAATACCTTGTCAAAACTGGTTTATCTAAACCATATTGAACCTCTAATTCATGAGTTAATTTTTGAATATCTTGAGGACTTAATGTTGTGTTTTTTCCAGCACCACCTTCTCCTCCCAACCCTCGAATACTTGCCAGTGTTTCTTGGACAGGCCCACCTGGTAAATAATTTTGAATACAAAAATAAGTTGCTGTCATTAAAAAAAACATAGGAATAATTGCAAGAAATCTTTTAATAAAATAACTTCTCATATTAATATAGTCTCACTGCATTAAATAAAACATATCAGAGGATGCTCCAGAATCATAGGATGCAATCCATCTTGACGAATGTATTCGGCTATTTAATCCTTCTAATATAAAATTTTGTTCTGCAATAAAGGTATAAGGCTGATCAGCATAAATTAACTTATTAATTTCCTGCATTATTTTATTTCTTTTTTTTGAATTAAATTCTAAGTTTGCTTTTTTTATAAGTTCATCTATTTTAGGATTATTATAACTAATAAAATTTGAACCTTCGTTTTTTTCAGAACTAGAATGCCAAATCTGATTTGGATTAGGAAAAATAGCTCCACTCCACGCTAAAATAATCGCATCAAATTTTCTTTTATCAATATTATCTAAAAACGAATTCCATTCTAATGAACGAATATTCACTTTTATTCCAGCTAATTTAAAATTTTCTTTTATAATTTGTGCAATTTTTAATCGTGCAGGATTATTTGAGTTGGTATCTATAGTAAATTCAAAAGGCACTCTTTTTCCATTAATATCTTTAAATAAAACTCCAGATCCGTTATTCAACCAACCAGCTTCTTTTAATAAAATTATAGATTTTTCTTTATTATAATTAATCATTTTATCTTTATTTCGTAATTCTGATGCAGAATTTTCTGTAAACGATCCAAATGGAGATGTACTTTGTGTAAATAAATTATAAAAAACTGTTTCGTTAATTTTTTTATAGTCAACTAAATACGAAAGCGCTGTTCTAGTTTTAACGTCATTAAACAATGGATTTTTAAAATTCCACGCAATAAAAGTGTAAGATTTTGGAGATTTATTTTTTTCTTTAAGTGCCCATAATTTTTTTTGATTTGGTTGTGTTCCAAACTTTTCTTTATCAATATCTGTAACTTTATTATGCCACTGTTCAGAAGTAAAATTGATATTATCAATATCTTGTTTTAAAAATTTTTCATACATTAAATTTAAATCAGGAATAATATGTAAAATTATTTCATCAACATTAAATCTATTTTTATATTGAGGTAAGTTTGCAGCCCACCAACCTTTATTTCTTTTTAGAGTTATTCTTTGTCCTCTCATATACCTGGACATAATATAAGCAGCATTGCCAATAGGATTCATAATACCTTTATCATTATTAAAATCTTTTGAATTTTCAAATTGTTTTTTTTGAATGGGTTTAAATAATGTCAAAAAATTTAAAGTATCAAAACGCGGCTCTTGAACTGTGAATACAAAAGAATATTTATCAATAATTTTTAAATTAACACCTTCATAATAGCTTCTTAATGCGGCAGAATGTGTTTTAGGGTTCATCAGTGTATCAAATGTAAATTTAATATCATCGGTTGTTACTGGTGTGCCGTCTTGCCATCTTGCATCTTCATTTAACCAAAAGGTATAACTTTTTCTATCAGCAGAAATTGTATAGCTTTTTGCTAATGCAGGAATAAACTCAAGGGTTTCAGAATCTATCGAAAATAAAGACATCCAAATATATCCCTCTATTTCTACCGATGCAGAATCAGTACTTAATAGAGGATTCATTACTTTAGGATCATTAGAAATTGGGTATGATAATGATCCACCTTTAGTAGAACTGGGCATAGTATCATAAAAAGTTTTTTTTCTTATAAATTTTTCTTCTCCAGTCACCTTAGAGTAACAGGGAGAAAAAAAAGAGGACATAAAACAAAAAATTAATAAAATTTTACTTCGCAACATAACTATTCTGCCTATAAAAATTAATAAAACTCATAATTATTGTAGCAAAAATTTTTAGTTTTTTACAAGAAAAATAGAAAAAAAACACGCAACATAAGGTTACATGTTTTTAAACAGAATTATTACTGATTTAAATTTTTGTCTGCTTTGTTATACGCTAGCTTATTACGATTCAAATAGTAATTAAGCTGTTGCGAAAGAGATGGGGTCTTCATACCAACTTGCATTTTTTTATCCCCAAACGGAGGAAGGAACTGCAATGGGTTATACGCCACCCCTGCAATACGAGTTTCGTAATGCAAGTTTGCGCCTGTAACTCGACCTGTTTTGCCAACATAACCAATAACTTGATCACGTCGCACAAATTGCCCTGTTTTCACTTTAATTTTGCTCATATGTGCATACAGTGTTTCATGCTCTGCGTCATGGCCAAGAATAACAGAATACCCGTAACCACGTTTGACTCCTGCAAACAACACTTGACCATCATAAGAAGAATGGATTGGCGTGCCCACGCGTGCACCAATATCAATGCCAGCGTGCATACGAGTCCGTTTACCAAGTTTTCTCATACCAAATAAACTAGTCAAATTGCCTGCCGTAGGCCAAATAATCTCTAGGCCACCAAATTTTCCATTACGTGTTTCAAGAGATACTAAACCGTTCTCAGCATTTCCTTCAAATTCTTCTTCATCAGATAACAAACTTTTGTTGTAATCAGCGCTATCAATAGCTTCGGAAAAACCAAAAAAACTTTTTTCAGCCTGTTTTTGGCGCGCCGCAAAAGCCGGATCCAGCATGACGGTTTCTTTTAATTCTGCAACAGAGCCTTTTAAAATTAAGTTTTGTTGGCTATCTTTATAAGAATTAATACAACCTGTTAGTCCAACTGTGAGAAGAACCAGAATGGAAAAGTCGAAACATTTTTTATACTTTTCCATACAAAACATTCAACTCTCTCCTGGGTTTAAATAAAACAAAAAATACAATACCCGAAAGGACTACCTCAGACAAGCTTCTTTGATTTTGAATCTAATTTTTATTTTATCGCTTCAATGAAAGCATTTTTCAAAATCCCGTCAAAATCATGACCTTTTGGACACTTTCTAGCATTTTTTCTTTGTTTGGCATTTCTAAGCGTTGCAAAATTTCTCCCTGGCTACCAACAAGCCAAACTGTAGGCACTTTAGGATTTTTTAATGCATCTAACAAATTGCGTGAAGCAAAATCATTTAAAAATAACAAATTATTTTTTTTGCGCCACTCTGTCACAGAAACCACTGTGTCATTCGAAAACAATGCAATCACTCCAATCTTTCGCAATGCAAATTGCTTGTAGTTTTTATTAAAAACTTCTGCAATTTCGCTAGAACGAGGATTCCATGACGCAATAATTGCAACATACCAAAAACGCATTGAAGTAAAATGGTGTTCCATTTCTCCTTCAACTGAAGGTTCACTACCATATGTAATTCTTGGAAATTCCATGTGACGCGGCAATGAACGAACTGGAGCCATAGGCATTTCACCGCCAACACCAGCCCCTACTCCCGGTTGCCCAGGGGTTTGTGGTGCTGCTTGAGGCGGCGGCGGAGTTGCTGCGGCAGCCGTGTCTTTCTTTTTTTCTTCTGCACTTAAAGCTACGTGACTCACCAATGCATTAAAAAATAGACACATAACAATACAAAAGGATTGAATACTTGCTGTCACAAAGAGTTTTTTTTGGCTAACCAATTCTCGCCTCCTTTCCTTTTGAATGAATTGCTGACAAATATAGAATAGCTATTCCAGGTTCATAGCGAGTGAAAACGTCTGGATTTTGTCGGTTTTGGGGGTTACTACTTGAAAGAAATGCAAGCATTGCGAGAAAAAACAAGTTATAAAGACAACAACATCCGATCACTGCAATCGTTTTGGCAAATTCCATGGCAAGAATTTGAAGTGATCCTTGGCTTTAAAAATTCTTTTTCGCAGCGAAATTTAAATTTTACATCAGAGCAACAAGCAGATAATTTTTTAAAGAACTGCGGTTTTGACTTAAACGATCCAATTCACACAAAACAATTTGAACAGTTTTTTGGAGAAGCTGTTTTTTTTATCCGCCATGTTCTCTTCACAACAGAAGAGCGCGAACAGCTCGTCTTTCCTTCACAATTACTACAAATTAAAAATCATCGAGAACTCTTAATTTTTGCCAGTTCAAATAAACCGCGCAAACGCTACTTAAGACTTTGGTGTTGTGCAATTCTAAAAGTGATGTATTCAATATCAAATTTACAGTACAGTGGAAGATTACATATAATCGATGATGCTCGCGAACAAATTTTTAAACGAATTCGTAGTAATATTTATCAAAACAGTAACGAAACATTACGCTGTACCTTTAAAAATTTAACTGTTTCGTTAAATAAAGTAGAATGGAAAGAAGCCAAAACACGAACAAGTATTATCTTAAAACTTCTTCATAAACCAGATAGTATTGTTGATGAAGTATTTGATTATCTAGGCGTTCGTTTTGTTGTGCAACACTCTAACGAAATACCATTACTGCTTAAGTTACTAATTGATGCAGATATTATCATTCCACATCAAGTTGTTTCTATACGAACACGCAATTCTTTATTAAATGTTAAACAACCTAAAAAAACTTTAAATTTTTTAAAAGAACTGCACTCATGCGGTACGTTAACAGATGCAGAATTTGGTTCTATGTGCCAAAACCTAGTGTGGTCGGGGTTTTCAAGCGAAGAGTTTCCTAAAAAAGTAAACTCTTTTTCAAGCCAACATTATCGTTCCCTTCAATTTACAGTCAGACATCTGGTTCGTACTCCCAATCCCGCATTTGTTGTATTAGAATCAATGGCAAATCAGCTTCGTCGGTATACTGCCGCATTACGCCAAGAACCCTGGATGGAAACAATTATTCCGCAATGTTTTGCTCATTATTTTCCGATTGAAATTCAAATTATGGATCAAGAAAGTTACCAACTTGCAAAATTTGGTCCTGCTTCCCACGAGCAATACAAAGCACAACAACTCAAAGCAGTTCGCGATCGTATTTTATGCAATCTGTTGTCTTTCAATGAAGAAAAACTATCAACTCAAGAATTTTAAGAAAAAAGGATCACAATATGAATTCAGCGGAACTCGACAACTGGCTTGAGCTCTCTGGACTTATGCCTCCCATGCCGCATGATGTCGCGCAAAAAATGCAACCTTTTTTAGGAACCAACACGTCAGGCAAACACACGTATCTACCAAGTTTACTCACGCGCAACGAATACTATGAACACATCTTGCCACAGCTCCAAAAAAATGTAGCTCCCGAATTGCTCACCTTTATCAATCAAAGAGTCGAAAACACATTTAAAATTCGCCACAAGCTCAAAACTTTAAAAAAACAAATTATTTCGATTGTGGGCGAAGGAAATTTTTCTGCGCTATGGCTCGACCGTGAAGCTTTTTCCGCTGATAGTATGGAGCATAGAGCCCTTGTCACAGAGGCTGTGATTCATATTTATTCTCCCAAAGCACTTCAGTCTATTGTACAATTATTGTATCAACACAAAATCCCGATGATCCCCTATGGAGAAGGCGGAGGCTATAATATGGGTGTCACACCCATGGCTTCCGCTGTCACAATTAGTGTTCGGGGCATCGATCACATTTCACAAATTCAACAAAGTCGCAGAACACCAGGAAAGTATGAAATATCTGTTGGTGCTGGTGTACCTTTTAAAGATCTTGTCGCCTACCTCAGTAAAAGAGGATACGTATTGCGCTGCGATCCCAATACGCCAAGAGCTGCGACGGGAGGGATTGCGGCAACAGGTAGCAACGGAGGGCGAAAAGCGTTTGAAGTCATTTTACACGGACGCGCAATTGCGGCTCAAGGAGCTGCGGTTTGCTTTGCCGCAGACGCAGAAGAAACCGAATGCATCAATAACGAACCATTTTTATTAGCCCGTAAATTTTTTAGCATTACGAATATTAGTCGTTTTCAAAAAACATGGCATTCCATTGAAATGGCAAAACTAAAGGCCTGCCGCACTCCCAACTCAAAAGGTATTGTTGTTCCTCTGCAAGGCATGAAAGCCGCAGCCAACATGAAAGCACAACAGGCGCTGCACAAAAATTCCAACAATAATAGCAAAGATACAATGGCCAATAGCCCTACGTTACCAATTTCTGCTTTTGTGGGCGCAGAAGGATGCACAGGATTTATTTATGAAGTGACATTTGAAATAGAAAAACCGTTACCTTGGTTACAAGGATCGCGATGGCATTTTGCAAGCGTTGAAGCGGCGATGGCAGCTACACGAGCCATTAAAACATTACCCAAAACTGAACAACCCGAGTATTTTGAATTTATTTCAGGACAAAGTATCCGCCGTTACCTTTTGCAAGATTTTCCAAACGTGTTTTCAGAAAAAGATGAAGCCGTTATTATTTTTGCAGTAGAAGGAGACTCTAAAGAGCTCTGCGAAAAACGCCACAACCTCAACGAAACAATTTTGAATCATTCTCTTAGCAAAATGGGCTTAAAACAAGAAGAGGCTATTCTTAAAGTTACAAAAACATCTCCTCTTTTACAAAGCGAAGGAATTGAAGAGTTTGAAATACTCCGTAAACCACGTGAAGAATTGCCAAAAAAATTGCGCACAAAATGCAAAACAGACATGGAAATTCGCACCGAATATCTTGGCGAAGTATTAAAAATTGTTGAACACGCCCAACCTCGAAGCACTTCTATTCAAAAACAAGATGTGCTGTTTGGTCATTTAACTCCTAATCACACAGCAATTATTCATTGGAATATAGGAGGGTTTGACCTTTATGACGAAGAACAAGCTGATATTGCGTGGGATTATTTAGAAAATGTGATTGGCAAGGCACAAAGTCTTGCACCCACTACAGACCGGCACGGCAGTGCCCGTTTTACCGGAGAACATGGCGTAGCAGGCAAAGCGCCTTTTTTATGGTTAAATTATATTCCCACAGAAGACTTTACGAGAATGTGTTCAATTAAAGACACTCTCGATCCCAATAACCTTTTTAATCCAGAAACGTTGTTTTTAAGAACAAGTCATTCTCGCGCATTGCGCGCAAGGCTTCTCAACACAAGCGCAGAATTTATCAAAAATGCGGCACAAAATATTTCTGTAACCTTAAACAACGATCTCAATTTAGAACACCTTGATCCTCAAATTCAACGATTAACCGGCGAACATTTTGCAATTGCCGAAGGACAAAAGTGTACGCGCTGCAACAGTTGTAAGGTATGCCCAGTGATTGATGCCGAACACGAGTTAGAGCGCGAACGCAAACGCAAGAGCAAATTTTCTGTACTTCCAAGTAAACGCAATATTTTAATGTTTATGGAATACATTGCGCATGCTCGTAAAACTGCCGAACAAACTCAAAATTCGTCTGCATTATTAAAAGTTATTGCCACCACATCAACCATGATGAAAGAAAGTGCTGCACTTTTATCCAAATGTTTTTACTGCCGCAGATGCGACAAAGCATGTCCTGTTGATATTGAAATGCATCCCTTAATGCGCGCCTACCATCAAATGGGCATGCTACCCTCTATGGGTTCAAAATTATGGGGCTTTGTATACGAACGCCTTATGGGCGAAGATGTATTTAAATCTATGACCTATAAAATTCTTGCCTTTATTATGATGTTGAGCGCGCCTATTCTTAAATTTATTAGAAAAATTAAATTTATCCCTGATTGGCTAAAATCCTATACTGTACCGCCCACACTTTCACTCACCCATTACGAACCCTCTGAGCACGGCATTCGTCATGACCAAAATGACAACTTTGTTGTGATTGCCGCAAACAATACGCACAACAAATATGTGGCGCACGATCAATTGGATACACAAACAGTTTACATTCGCTACAGAGGATGCATGGACACATTTGGCAATCCACAAGCTTCAACAAGTGTAGACACATTTTTTAAAGACACATTGCATGCTCGTTTTGTTGATTTAGAAAAAAAGATGTGCTGTGGATTTCCATTTGAAGCAGATGGATTGCACGAACGCGCAAAACAAAGTCAAATTATAAGTTTGATTGAAATTGCAAAATGCATTTTTAAACTCGTAGAAGAGCACCGCGCATCAATGATTGCAATTCCGCACTTTGTGGTTTTTTCAAACTGCCCAACATGTTGCGAAGCAATTCGAGAAATGCGTGCATTGCTTAAAAATGAAAATATTTTAGAAACAGTCAGGATTCGTAGTCGTATTCCTGAAGATTTTGACATCAAACAAATAACCTTTGACGTTCAAGACACCGCAGAGATTGCTGTAAACTTAATAAATAAAATGGATGCTGCAGTGGCTATTCCATTTACTAAACCTCAGAATAAAATTTTAAAAACAGTTGGGTTAAAAGTACCTTGTCATAACACCAAGGCTGCCACAGAAGCACAAGTACAACTGCTAAAGATGTACTACAAAAGTGTGGCTGCTTATGATAGATGCTGTGGTTTATCAGGCACGGGGCGTCTCAAACACCCTAAAATTGGCACCAAAATTTCTGAAAAATTGTTTGAACAAATTCGTGAAGAACCAGCAGAAGCGGTTGTTAGCGGTTGCCCAAGTTGTCGCGATGGCGTCATAATGCAACGAGACATTTTGCAAGGCAAAAAAGACAAAGTTGCTAACTTTCATGTTGCAGGAATCTTTGAGCAAATTATTACTGACAAAAAAGCATAATATTCTTAATTTAAAATTGGCGACACGTTAAAGGATAATTGATGAATGCGACACGAGCACAAGTAACTTCACAAAAAACAAATAATCACAACAATGCCACAGCACCCAATTTAATTACTCCTGATGGCTATAAAAAATTGCTTGATGAATTTAACGAGCTTTCTAAAAAAGAACGCCCCACTGTGGTACAAGAGGTCTCTGCGGCCGCCAAATTAGGCGATCGCTCCGAAAACGCCGAATACCAATATGGCAAAAAAAGACTGCGCGAAATCGACAGACGCTTGCGGTTTTTAGATAAACGAATTTCTGCAGCCAGAATCGTGAACCCAAAAGAACAAATTGGACACAAAATTTTATTTGGCGCAACCGTTACCTTAGAAAACGAACATGGTAAAAAATTTGAATACCAAATTGTTGGCGAAGACGAAACCAATTTAAATTTAAAAAAAATTAGTTGGAAATCTCCTCTTGGTCATGAACTTCTCAATAAAAGCAAAGGCGAAATTGTTGTTGTTGAAGCACCAGCAGGAACTCGTGAATACGAAATTATTGATTTTAAATTTGTTTAGTTAAGGAGAACATACAAATGAAAACAACCAACATTGATTACCGCGTCGAAGACACCACCTGCACAGGCTATTTGGTAGAACCGCAAACCCAAGGTTATAAAGTGCCAGGTATAGTGATGTACACTAACTTTTGGGGCGTAAACGAAAAACAAAAACGCGTAGCAGAAAAACTGGCTACCATGGGCTGCTGTGTTTTGGTTGCAGACATGTATGGCAACCAACAATGTGGATCTACTTTTGACGAATCTGCAAAACTTATGAGCTCTGTCACCCAAAATTTTGAAACTTATAAAAAGCGTATTCTTGCTCCATATGAGCTATTAAAACGCAATCCTATTGTGAAGCACAATAAAATATTTTCAATTGGATATTGTTTTGGTGGAGCTTCGTCGTTACTTTTAGCACGCATGACAAGCGATCTGCATGGAGCCATTTCGGTGCATGGTTTATTAAATTCACAGTTACGCGCAACCCCGCAACAAAAAATGCCTAAAATGCTGGTGCTGCATGGCGCTCGCGATCCCATGGTTTCAGAAGAAGACATTAAAAATTTTCATCACGAAATGAAAGCATGCCAAGCTGACTACACTTTTATTTCGTTTGGATTGAGTACTCACGCCTTTACCAACACCGATGCCGCTGGCAACGAAACAACGGCTTATAATTTTTTAGCAGACATGCGTTCTAATTATTTAATTGAGCAATTTATTAAAGAAGATTTTGTGAATGCTTAATAGTGACAAAAAAGATTTTCCAAAAAATAAATTTACAGATTTTCCAACAGATTTAATTACTGCCATCAAAACTGTTTATAGCCCAGCACATCTAAACGTATCAAATATCATACGCGAAGCAGAAAGTTCTGATTATGGTGCTTGCCGATTTGTAATAAGTGGGTGTCATGTTGTTTTCCGCATTGCGAAAACAACACCAACCAAAATTGGTCAATTTGTTACTTTATGGAAACGATCGGCGCCGCTAAATAAAATTGCACCCATTGACACTTAAGATGGTGTCGATTTTATTGTGATAAACGTCTCTAACAATTCTAACAATGGCCAATTTATTTTTAATAAAAGCTTACTTGTCTCAAAGGGAATTATGTCATCCCATGGCAAGGGAGGAAAACGTGCCATTCGCGTTTATCCCTCTTGGGCAAAACCTGTCGCAAACGACGCAATAAAAACTCAGCAGTGGCAAGTCCCTTACTTTTTTTCAATCCCCCCAGATGGCACCACAGATTCAGCAAGAATACGCAAACTCTTTGGATTGTGAAAAAATTTAATTCTCAAGCTACAATAGCTAAAATAGAATTTTTATCAGAGAATGGAATAACAGTTGAAAAATTACCGAGACGGTCTAGATCTTCTTTTTTATAAACATCATACCTATCATCAAATATCTTGACACGATTATGATTTCTTCCAAGTCTTTGCATATCAATCCATTTTCTTAGTATTTCATTAGAAATTGTTTTAGCGTTTCCAGTGTTTCCTGTGCTTAAATTTAAAATGGCAGAATCATTTTTTTGTCCATGTATGAGATAATCAACTTTAATACTTAAATTTTGCTCACCTAATTCATGATTTGTTTCATACTCTAAACTTGATTCAGATAAAAAATCTTCCATTGTTTCAGAAAAAGTACTTTGAGTACTTAATCTTCTAGTAAAAAGAAGATCAGAAAACCGAATACAACCTTGTGCAACAGAAATAATGCCTGATTCAATGTCTTTTAAAGAAGTTACTTTTTTCTCAATACATGAGCCATTTATTTGAAGTTCTAAAGTTTTTAAAATATCTTCAGAGTATTTTTTTCTATTTGGAGAAGCAAAAGGTTTTAGTTGTAAATCAAGTAATGTTCCAATTGTATTTCCAAAATCGGTTAAAAGTAAGTTATTTTTTTGAGATTCTTTCTTTAAAAAAATATCTATTTGAGAACCATCAGGATACCTAAAAGCAGTTTCAAATCGGATATGTCCTTTGTAGGCTTCCTCTATACTTTTTATAATATTTTGGCAGATAATATTATTTTTAATTTCTTTTAGGTTTACTGTCATGCCTTATTTTCCTTTGGATAATCTAATTCTACTTTTCCTTTAACAACAATATTAGCTTCTCTACAAAATATTTTAAATATTTCATTAAAAGGTTTTCCTGACAGTTCTTTCCTTGAAATAGCATTTGGTAAATTACTGTCTGGGCAACGAGGCGTTGAGAGACTGTGTTTATGGCTTCTGCCTTGCTGCCCATTGCCCATTGCCCATCAACATCTAATCTACAAATAGGCCCATTGAAATGTTAATTGTTTTTGAACAAAACAAGGCCGCATTCTTGCTCCTTTAGGTGCGAGTTAAGGCCGTCTAAACCTATTAGTCCGCTCGCAATCGAATCTTTCTTTCCCGAATAGATTGAGCAACACCTTTTTCGGATGATGGTTTTCTTTGATCGTCAATATATTTTTTAATAACTTCAAGGGGTGCGCCACCGCAAGTAACAGAACAATAACTAGGACTCCAAAAATGATCTCCCCATAATTTTTTCTTAACATGTTCCCAAAATTCTTTTCTAATAAAATAAGAAGTTTTTCCTTTTAACTTGCTAACAACAATAGCAACAGAATGTTTTGGAGGAATACTGACAAGAATGTGTACATGATCATCTTCGCCATTAAATTCTATCAGTTCGCAATCAAGTTGCTCACAGGTTTCTTTAATAATAATTTTTGTGCGTTCAAGAATTTCTTTTGTAAAAACATGACGCCTATATTTTGTAACAAATACTAAATGATAGTAATGTTTATATATTTGGCTTCT
>QOVW01000023.1 GCA_003339605.1 Spirobacillus cienkowskii
GTTCTTGTTTTTCGCCAAAAATCTTTTTGAAGATGGAATCCACTTTGGGGTCAAAAATATCGACAGATTCGGTTTGGAACATAAAAATCCTTTAACAATAAATACGTTATTTTTAATTTCACTGCGTAATTACAGTTTGCAAACTGCAAATACAACTTGCTGCGAGCTTCATGTGCAATTCACACTTGAAGCTCGCCACCTTCTAATTGCAATGTTTTTTCCGGTCAATTGTATGAAAATAAAAAAATGAGTTAGAAATGAATAATATATTAAAATTTTAAGGATTTTTAGTTTTTGAACAAAACAAGGCCGCATTCTTGTGAGTGGTTTACAACACATTCTAGCTTGACTTTAGAGTGTTTAAAAAAGATCAGTATTTTTCGTTTAAAACCATAGCCCCCAAACTCACCGCATCCTAAAAAACAAACTTTCTGCATTATTGGCTGTTAATTTAGAAAATTGCACAGCATCCATGTTTCTTAGGTTAGCGATAAATTCACAGGTATGTGCAATATTGGCTGGTTCGTTTATTTTGCCACGCAATGGCACAGGGGCTAAATAGGGACTATCAGTTTCTATTAAAATTCGATCATTTGGCACTATTTTTGCAACATTTTGTAGTTCTAAGGCGTGTTTAAACGTCACAATTCCAGAAAAAGAAAGATACAAATTGCAGTCTAAAAATTTTTTTGCTTCACTTAACGTACCTGTAAAGCAATGAATCACTCCCGTTAATCCTTTTGCTGTGTAGTGCTTGAGTCGACTGTACACGTCTTCAAATGTTTCTCGAACATGAACCACAACGGGTAGTTTGAGATCAAGAGCAATTTCAAGAAAATACTCAAAGCATTCAATTTGTTTGTCCATAGGTGACAATTTATAATGGCCATCAAGCCCAATTTCTCCAATGCCAACAACTCTATTGTTTTGTTTGGCAATGTTGCGCACTTTTTCTGCTTCGGCAATTGAAAATGTGGCAGCATCGTGCGGTTGAATTCCTAAAGTTGTAAAAATGATGTTAGAAAAATGCAGTTGTTCTTGCGCAAGTTGAATGGTATTAGGGTCGTAGGCAATATTTATAATTTTTTTCACCCCCGCTTGTTCTGCGCGCTGAATAATTTCTGGAAGAGAGTTTTTGAGTTTATCAGAGACAAGGTGACAATGGGTATCAATCAAATGCATTAAAATTAAATTCCTTTAGCCAAAAGCAGAAATACCAGTAAGCTTTTCGCCTACAATTAACAAATGAATATCATTTGTTCCTTCGTAAGTATAGACAGATTCTAGATTGCACATATGTCGCATGCAACGGTATTCGCCGCTAATGCCGTTGGCGCCAAGAATGTCTCGAGTGGTTCTGGCGCAATCGAGAGCCATTTGCACGTTACTTTGTTTGCCCATACTAATTTGTGCGGGATGTACTTTTTTACTATGTTTGAGTTTTGCGAGTTGCATTGCAAGAAGATTCCCTTTTGCAATTTCGCTGCTCATTAATGCGAGTTTTCTTTGAATAAGCTGATGTCCGGAAAGCGGTTTATGAAATACAATTCTTTGACTTGTATAAGACAAAGCTTCATCCAAACAATCTTCGGCGGCTCCGAGTACGCCAAAAATAATGCCAAATCGTGCTTGATTTAAGCACATTAATGCACTTTTTATGCCTTCAGATTTTTGTAAAACATGGCTATTTGGTACCACGCAATTATCAAAAAACAATGAGCCTGTAACAGAGGCGCGCAAACTCAGTTTGTGATGAATTTTGGGAGCGCTAAAGCCCTTGCTGTCTTTTTCTACCAAAAAACCGCGAACACCCTGTTCGGTTTGTGCCCACACCACAGCAACATGTGCAATGGGAGCATTGGTGATCCATGTTTTTGAACCATTGAGTATCCAATGGTCGCCATGTTGTTTTGCAAAGGTTTTCATGCCAGAAGGGTTTGAGCCAAAATCGGGCTCTGTTAAACCAAAGCAACCAATCCATTCTCCTTGAGCCATGCGAGGAAGAAAATATTTTTTTTGTTCTTCGGAACCAAAAGTATGAATTGCATACATGGCAAGACTACTTTGCACGCTTGCAAAACTTCTTAGGCCACTATCTCCCCGTTCGAGTTCTTTCATAATAATGCCATAGGACACTTCATCAAGCCCAGCACAGCCATATCCTGTTAAGTTACTTCCTAAAAGTCCAAGAGCCCCCATTTCTTTAACGAGCTCATAAGGAAAAACTCCTTGTTCATAGTAATCATGAATGTGAGGTTTGAGTTTTTCACTAATAAATTTTTTAACGGTGTCTTGAATGAGTTTTTGAGAGTCGTCAATTTCAGAAAATGCATTGAGAAAATCATAGGCATTGAGTTGCATATTCACGATCCTTTTCTTTTATTTTTTTAAATTTTTGTATGCACTTTCTACTTCTTCTTGATTGAAAATTTTTGTAGACGTTTTGCCAAGTTTTTTTGATAACGAGAGTAAATAGGAAACTCCAGAGTCTATGCCATCGGGAAAAATGGCGTCTTCTTCGATGCAATACGCTAAAATTGCCCAAAGCGTATTGATTTCATTTTTAGGATAAGTTTTTTTTACTTTGACTTCTTCTCGAAGTCTAGAACCATTTTGTCTTAAAAAGTTATCAACATATTTAGAAGTTTTTACAAGAATTGAACGTGAAATACGTAAAATACGACAAGCTAAATTAGAATATAAAAGTTGTAGACTTTCTGATAAATCGTCATCTGATAAATTTGTGGCATCGACATCAAAACGATGCTCAGAACAAACTTGGATCAAATCAAAAATTTGTCCAATAACTCGAACCCAGTTTAACATTAATGATTGCGCAACAAATTTTGCACCAACATCTTTAACATGCGGTTTGCCGACAACAGTTTTTACATATGTTGATGAACAATGTAACAAATGGTGTGGACATAAAACAGCCCAGGTTTGCAAACTAGGATTAATAGCTTGGTTTGAGAAATAAAGATTAAATTCTGCTTCAAAATCGGAGGTAGAACGTAGTCCTCGAATCAAATGGCTAATATTATTTTCTTTAGCATAGTCGGCAACCAAGCCTTCTTGTGATGTTACAATCACTTTTTCGCCAACTCGAAATGGAGGATCGAGCGACCACCAATCAATAAAGGGATCGATTGAATGCGCAATAACTCTCGCCCTGACTTCGGGTTTAAGAAGGCTTTGTTTTGCTGGGTTGATAGCAGAAACAACATGCACTTTATCAAACACTTCTAAAGCGGAATCTAAAACAAACTGATGACCAAATGTCCATGGGTCAAAAGAACCTGCGTAAACGGAAGATTGCATATTTTTTCCTTAACCTTTTGCCAAGGAATTTGTCATGATTTTACTTGGCCTGCCAAAGATGTGGCAACAGTTTGCCACAAACGAAATTTACCTTAGTTCCAATAAATTGAGCAAGGATCTAAAATAAAATATTATAAGATATAGGTATTTGTCCAAATTTATAAATTATGCGAGGTTTAGGTTAATGAAAAAAATTCTTTTTTTTGAAAATAGTGTCTTGTTACATAAGGTTGTAAAATTAGTTTTTTCTAATGCGAGTATTTATAATTTTACTATAGTAGAAAATTTAACAGATTTTGAAAAACTATTAAGATCTAAAGAATTTGATATGATAATTTCTCATATTGATTTGTTTATATTAACTAAGTTTAAAAACAAAAATGAAATTAAAAATATTTTATTAATGCACGAAAAATCTGATTCTTTAGACGAATTTAAAGGCATGAAAAATGTTAATTTTATTGAAAAACCATTTTTAAGTAAAGATTTTAAAAAAATGGTTGATTCAATTTTAGGCATTGAAAACAGTCATGAAGAAAATATTATCATGAGTTTTGAATCAGAAAAAGTAGTGCAAGAACTCACTAAAGTAACGGTTGAAAAGTGGTTAAAGGAACAGGCGCCGTATTATGCAAAAGAAGTTATTAGAGAAGAAATTTTAAAATTGATAAGTTAAGATACTTTTATATTTTTAGATTTTTTGGGCATTTTATTTTCTTTTTCTTTTAAAGAAGAAGGTATTTTTTCTATAGAAAATGCTAACCACAATTTTAAACTAACTTGCGAATACGTAACATGATAATCTATGCCTTGGGTGTTTTCAAATTCTTTTTCGAGATTAATTAATAATGGATGACTTGGAAATAAAACTTCTATAAAAATCACATCATCCCATATAATCGAAAGACTTGGATAGATTTTTGCTTCGGAAGCAATCAGCAGGGCTTCATCTAAAAAGTTAAAGATAGCTGTATTTGTATGGGTTTCGTTTTGTAGCCATGTATACAAATGAATGCTTTCTCTAGAAACTCGAGTTACATGAATAGGATGAACTTTTTCAAATTTTGAGCGATATTTCATAAATATTTTTCGGAGTATGGGTGACATTATTTTTTCTGTAGTAACTTGTGATTTTGAAAATTCAAACCACGGAAAACCTTTAAAGGTTGAAAATAGTTTTTCTTTATGAATCATGCGCATTGAAAAAAGATTAATTTCCCAAATTGTGTGGGGTTCGTCAAAATGAAGTTTAAATGTGGTTAAATTATCTCCTTTCCAATCTGTTTTAGAAGGGTCAAATTGAGATTTGTCTTTCTTTTTTTTGGAAAAAACTCCGGGTCTTACCCAATAATCTTTTAAATTGATCGCTAAAATATACAATAGGCCAATGAGAGCGGCAAAGCCCAATAATATATCTCTTAAAAATGCTTCTTGCTCAAAAGACCCCATTTGAAACGCCCCCATCTTATAGTTTTTCGGATAGATAGGGTCTTATTTTTAATAGTATTTTTTTATTTATTGGGTGACTTCATGAATAAAACTAGAGATTTCTTTTCTTAAGTTTTGAATTTTATTAAGAGTTTCTTGGTAGGCTTGATGAACCTCTGCTCTTTTTGTACACACAGAGACATAGATCTTGAGTTTTGGCTCGGTTCCACTAGGTCGCATAGAGATTTTGCTGCCGTCTTCGAGAAGAAATTGCAACACATTAGATTTTGGGACATGAAACGCGTTTTGTGTGTTTATGTCATTAAAATCATACACTTTTTTTAAGGAAACACCATTCCAAGTCGAAATGGGTTTTGCACGCATTGTTTTCATGATGCTCTCAATTTGTTGCGCGCCCTTTTCTCCATACAGTTCGAGGTTAATCAAATCTTCTTGCCAAGCGCCATATTTTTCAAAAATTTTAAACAGTTGCTCACACAATGAAAGCCCCTGTTTTTTATAATAAGAAATCATTTCAATAACCTGGCATAATGCGGCAATTGCATCTTTGTCGCGAACGCTGTTATTGGGCATGTATCCAAAACTTTCTTCTGTGCCAAAAAGATACTGATAGCCATTATTCTCTTTTTCCCAACTTCGCACTAGACCCGCAATCCATTTAAATCCTGTTAACGTGTTAAAAACTTCGACATTGTAGTTTTTACAAATTTGTTCATGAAGTTCTGAGGTTACTATTGTTTTCACAATTTTGTGCTGAGGGGTTAACGTTTTATTGCTGTGCATAGATTTTAAGAGATACTCTATTATTAATGCACCAGTTTGATTGCCATTTAACAGGACATAGTCACCAACAGCTTGATGTTTCATCAGCGAATGCGCAAGTACAGGCTCTTTGCACACTAAGGCAAGTCTGTCAGAATCGGGGTCGGTTGCCAAAACGCATTCGGCATTCATTTTTTGAGCATATTGAATTGCTAAAAGAAGAGCTTCTTTTTCTTCTGGATTTGGCTTAGAAACAGTTGGAAAATTACCATTTGGTTCGGCTTGTTCGGGCACGACAAAAACATTTTTGTAGCCTAAAGAATTTAACGCAATAAGAGTTGGAATTTTTCCTGTGCCATGCAGAGGAGTGTAGACAATTTGTATTGTTTTGTCGAGTTCAGATTCATTTCTGTTACTTAGATTTTTGATTTCTTGAAAGTAACTATCAATTGTTTCTTGCGGTATAAATCGAATGAGTTGTTTTTGGATCGCATCGTCGTAGTTTAAAAATTTTGCAGCTGAAAAACTAGAAATTGCATAAACTTCTTTTAAAATTTCTGTATCGTGTGGAGAAATAACTTGTGCCCCATCATCCCAATAAATTTTTATCCCATTGTATTCTGGTGGATTGTGACTTGCTGTAAAACAAAACCCACTGATACATCCTAACTTTCTTATTGTATAAGAGAGTAAGGGAGTTGGTTGTAGGGTATTAAAAATAAAACAAGGAATGTTATTGGCGGCCAACACACAGGCAGCTTCTAAACCAAAAAAATGAGAGTTATTTCTTGAGTCGTAAGCTATGGCAACTCCTTTATTTTTTTCTTTATCTCCTAATTTTAAAATATAATTTGCAACACCTTGAACAGCGCGACGCAAAACATAACGGTTCATGCGATTTGTGCCCATTCCCATGATGCCCCGTAAGCCACCAGTGCCAAATTCTATGTCCCGATAAAAACGATCTCGAAGTTCTTCGATGTTTTTGTTTTTAATTAAGTTTAAAATTTCTTCTTTATCTTCTCTAAGAATACAAGAATCATTTAACCAGTTGTTAATTTGTGGCAAACAATCTTTTAAAGAAAAAAAAACGGAGTCATTCAACTCGGGGAGTGATATTGAGTTCATAAAAAAATTAAGCCCTTATGGTTTGGCAAGTTCTCGTTTAACTTGCTTTAAATTGTTTTTTACTGAATTCATGTCTGAGTAATCGGGATAGTTTCTAATAATACCTTCTAAAATTTGTTCGCATTGCAATAGAGTTTCTTTTTTTGTAGGGCCTGTTTGCATTGCAGCGCGTTCAAATAATGCTCTCACTTTAAAACGTAAATTTCGCACAAGAGTATTTACTGCATCAGCACGAATGCGTTTTAAATTTGCATTAACTTTGTCATTTGGAACAGAGTCAATAAGTGCAATGGCTTGCTCTGGTGCATCGTCATTAATAAGTTGAGTTGCAGTTGCCGCAATTTGCTCTGAACTTAAGTTGCTATAATCAGGTTGAGGGGCTAAAGAATTTGGGGTGATTTCTGTTGGATCGAGTTGTTGAATTTGGGCATTAAGAGCAATAATGTCTTGTTGCTGCGCTGTAATCAATTCTCGAGCGGATTTTTTTTCGTTTAGAGCATTTAATTTGTCGCCTAAAGCGAGATAAAAATCTGACAATGTATTGTGTAGCCACGCTTTATTAATAACGGGAAGACGAAGGTTTGTAGTGGTTAACACTGAAATTGCTTTTAATAGTCTTTCGGGATTGTCAATTCCTGCCTTTGCGTCACAAGTAAAAATTCCCACTTGCGCAAGCGAGGGGAGTTCTGTGTAATTTATTTTTATTGCTAACTCTTCTAAGCTTTTTGCTTTACTCAATACTTCGGTACAGTTTTGTGCAATAAAACTATCTTCAATCCCTTTGACTGTTGCATAAAAGTTTTTAAAATCTTTTTCTTTGTAAGTTTCTTCAATATTTATTGGTTTTGGTGGTTGGTTAGAAATAACAGAAGGAGTTTGTGCAATATTTTTGCTATTAACAATACTTATATTTTCAAGATTTGGTTTAGTAGAAGCACAGCTTATAAAAAATAGCGTAAATCCAAAACTTAAACTTAGATTTAAAATTTTCGATGATGTGTTTTTTTTCAACAGACAATTCCTTTTAATTTAAAATTTAAAATGCAAATTCTTTTTGAAATTTGCGTTACATATGCGGTTTAATGTTACCAGTTAAAGGAGATGCCAATCAAGTGCCTGCGTTCAACAATCTCTGTGCTATTACCTGTTAATTGTGGGACTGTGTCAACAGCTAAATATGAAGAATAATCTAATTTGCAATTCAAGACTCTTAAAGTGGTTCCAAAAGTCATCCCTCTTTCCATATAACCAATACGAAAGGCAGCGCTATTTTGTTGTAAACTACTGCCAAAAAAAATTTCACTGCCTGCGTGAAGCATTCTATCAAAATCGATATTGGGGATGCCGTATGTTTTTCCTCCCATTTCAATTGGAATGGGATACACATCAACAGACATTCTAAAGTTTACTTTTGCTTTGCTTATCCGTCCTCGTGGGGTTACCGCAATACCAACTCTGAGTTCGGTGGGATCAACTTTTGAAGTGTTTGGAGCGAGATCGGTTGCGCCTTTTCGCATGGAACCACAAACGGTGGTTTTGCTTTTATCTGTAGGATTTGTATAAGAATTGGTACATCCTGTAGGGATATTTCTGATGCTGACAGCAAGCGAAGGAAACCAAAAATCCGCAACAGACAGGATAAAACCTGTATCAATGCCAACTGCAGAGGTGCTATAGCCTCCATTATTAATTTCATCAGTATAATTTTTGAATTTGTTATTTAACATTGTATCAAAAGTACTGGATTGATGATCAACTCTTAAGTTTGGTCGAATGCTGATTCCAAATCGAAACAGGCCGTCAAGTGTATTTCCTGCAATGGCCAAGGCTGCAGTTAAAGTTGAGGATGATGAAACGGATGCCTGCGAGGGTTTTGATGGATCGATAAAAGCAATTTTGTTTTCGCTACGAAAAGGGATCCCAAAAAGATAATTTAAGCTTTTTTTGCCTCCATAAGAGAAGCTATTATAACTTTGCATTAAGAAATAAGATTGTTTGCCAGGATTATCTTTCGCAGAATTGATAAAGTTTGTATACCAATTATTAGGGTTTGCTCCCATGGTTGAAAACATTTGTGTATTTGCGCCCACTTCAAAGTTTGGGATTAACAAATTTTGAATTTGTGAATTCTTTTTTGAATTTACTATTGAACTGACTCCTGCAGGGTTACTGAATACACTGGTTTCGTCATTTGAGGATGCTGTAAATGAGCCTCCCATTCCGTTGACCCGTGGGGCAGACCAATCTGTAGGGATAACTTGAGCTAAACATTTAAAGCTGCTATTTATAATTATTAATATAATAAAAAAGCTAATATGTAAGAAATTAAAATAAACTTTTTTTTGCATAAAATCTCTGCATTTAATATTTTATATATATAATTTCGTCATTTATTTTATTTATACGTGGAAAATTTTGCCTATCTAAATTACAACGGGGTAATAAAAAAACCAATTTTTGTTTTATTAGCTAAAATCTCAGGATCTTTAATTGTTTTTTCATATTTTTCTATAGTAAAAAAATTATCTTTTATATAATTAATACATTTTTTGTTGTTTTTTTCTTCTACAATAAAAATACTATTAAACTGATTCTCTGTCATTGTATCAAAGTAAAATACTAAATCATTTGAAGAAACTAAATTATTTCCAAAATAAAAATTTGGTAAATTATTACTAATATCTGGTCTTTTATAAGAAAAGTAACCACCAAGATGATCATCAATATTATTTAACGGACTAGGCTTTTTATAGCTTTTTTGATACCAAGTCACACTAACAAATTTGTTTTTTATAGAGCAGGGAAAAAACTCAATAATTTCATTTGAAATTATTTGATAAACCGGAGCACTTGATTGGATTTTTAAGATTGGTTCTGATTTAGAATTCCAATAAAACGAATTGCAATTGTTTTCATCTGGTTTTATGACCATTGTATATTTTGTAAAGTTAGATTTATTATTAGAAATATTATTTTGTGATGAGTTAAAATCATTATAATTGATTTTTTCTAACATATTTCCTGAAATATTTGAGGAAGAATGTGAAATATTTTTCCCTACTGGAATTCCTACATTTGTTAATAATGTTGCAGAAATATCATTAATTGTAACATCTTTGTATTTAGTATCTTTTTTTGGCAATAATCCTGGAATTTTAAAGACTCCGGTTGCATAATTTTTTTTGGAATCATTATTATCATTTGGTATTAATATAAAAACAATGGTTCGATGCTCAAACTTTCTGGCTGTTGTGGTATCAATCAATTGTCCAATCGCTTTGTCAATATACGAAATGTTAGCAAATTCTTTAATCTTACTAGGATTTAAAAATGATGAAACACCAATTGTGGTTAAGGATTTGCCAAGATCTTTAATGGTGGGTCTGATTAATGCAGAATCGGTATCAAGTAAAATATGCGCAAGAAATCGAGACTGTTGTTTTGTTTTACTCCATTGTTGAAAAGCCTCAACGGCTCTCGGTATGTATAAATCTTTTTTATTTATTAGAAGCAGTTCGTTTGCTCCCCAATCTGGAACATTATCAATGTTTTCTGCAACGTTTGTTAAAAATTGCGAGATGATTGGAAAGTCACTGCTAGATAATGGAGTGGCAATTGATTTTTCATTTGTTTTAAATATGGCATCCAACCCAGAAACAGGTAAATTTCTATCATCAATTTTTACGTTTTTATACGCAAAATTCCAGTCATTTTTCTCGAGCCATCTTCCATATATTTTAGAAAATTCGGTGGATTCTGATATTTTATCATTATAATAAAATGCTTCAGGATAAGAAATTCCTACAATTTTATAGCCATATTTTCTAAGTTCTTGATAAACATTTTTAGAAATATTTCCATTAATTTCTTCTTTAGTAATTGGTGTATTGCTTGAGGTTAAAAAATTGTGATCAGAAAAAATAAATTTTCTAAAGTTCTCGCTTCTACTTTCTGAAACAGCAATATTTTTTTCAAAAACTACTGATTGTTCTATTAAAGAAGATAAGTTAGGAGCAATTTTAGAAAATAATTTTTTGTTTTTTATAATTAAATCTGATATTTTTGGTGTTTGAATGTATAAAATATTGTAACCAAAAGCTATAGTATAAGGTTCATTGCTAAAAATTTGAGGGTTTGCAACTTGTTTTAAAGGATCTGGAGAATTTTCAAGATTATTTTTTTGAGTATTTTTAGAATTATCGGTTGTGTTTTGTGGGTTGGGTTCTTTTGAATCATAAATTTTTAATTCATCCGGTAGTTTTTCATCAGTTTCTTCTTCATCAACCATGTTGTCTTCATCATCAGTTTTAGCATTACTGCTTTTTTGATTTGTAAAAACAAAAGTATTGTTTGGTAACCAAAAATTACTAGAATTTGAAATTCTTATTGGAGATCTACCGGTATGTTCGAGTTGTTCAACATTTGCGTTTAATAAATAAAAGCTTGAAGAAATACTTACAATTTTAATACTTGTAGCTGTAGAATCATTAATAGGAATAGAAAGTCTAATATTTTTTTGAACATCATCATCTGTAAAAGTTTTAGCCCAAACATATTGACCAACGTTGATTCTAATACTTCCTGGTGTTAATAAAAATAAATTAAAACTAAATGAACGAGTGCCTTTTATAAGAGGTATTGTTGCTTTTATTTCTTCGCCACCAAGTAACAAAACACCTTCATTAATTTGGGTCCATTGGTTATGAGGAAATATAACAGATACAGATTTTCTATTAAATTCTTGTTTATTTAGATTATTAAATATTTTTCTACCTGGAATTATTGGCCATAAAAATGAAGTGTCATCAGGTGAAGTAACATATATTTGTGAATAGATTTCTGCATTGTTATCTAAAAATAAATCATAAATTGGGATATTTAAATTTTCCATTCGCTGCAATTGCTTTTCCATTCTACGAACTTGTTCTGATTTTGCATATCTTCTAAGTCGTCTTCGTTCAAGCAATTCTTGATCAAGTGATGACATAGGCCATGGAGAAACTAATCTTGAATAATGAGCAGAATTAAAATTGTTACTTATTGTTGAAATAGGATAAAAGTAGATAATAAATAAAAATAGGACAAGAATTAAAAATATAATTATTGATATAATAATGATATAAAATGAAAGTTTAGATAATCTTGATCTTTTAAGAGGCATAGTTTAAACCTATTTAATTAAATAATTAATTGAAGAATGAAAAATATTTTTAACCTCAGTGCCATAGTTTTTAATAAATTCGGCATATTCTGTTTCAGATACTTCAGAAAATGTAATAGCATTATCTGATTGAATTTTATATATAAAAAATTGCCTGTAAAAATTATTTAAATTTAACTCAATTTTTTGATTTTTATTTTGAATTGATTGATCTTTATCGTTTGATTTCAATTTTTTCTCATTAGCAATAAAAATTTGATAGTTTAAATTTTTAAAAACTTGATAATTAATTAGTTTACTAAAAAATTCCTCATTTTTAATTGCTAAATAAGGAGGTGTTTTAGAAGATTGACAAAATACTCCATATTTAATGCTATCTTTAATTATTAAATAGTATTTATTAGAAATAGATGGTTTACCTAATTTTTTTTGATTAAGTGTGTCAAGAAGATAGTTGTTTTTTTGCAATAATTCTTTATCTACTTTTATAGGATCGTAGTTGGTTGTGAATGAATGACAGTTTTGAGAATTTTCTTCTTGAAATATGATTTGTCCTAATATTTCTGATGTCATTAAATTGTCGTTTGAGTTATAATTTGAAAATCCAACACCTAATTGAATAGAGTTGTCTTTGCTATTATAAGGAACTATCCAAATATTTTTATGATTAAATTTAGTTAATGTTTTAATAGAATTAGATAAATAAAAATCAATTTTTTTAATATTGTAGTCAACTTCATAGTTTTTAATATTATTAGGCCAATCAATTGAAGATAATAAATTTTTTTCGCTATTTGCCTCAAATTCAGTTAAATATAGTAAAAAATTGTTATGTACTATTTTTGAATCTTTACTATTTATATGATTTAAGTATGAGCTTAGCAAATCTGCATTGTTATTAATTAGATATTCCCATTTCCAAGCTTGAAATGAAGACGTGATAAAACCAGTTTTAAAGAAAAATAGCAGATGCGGTTGCGATAATGCTAGTCTATTTAAAAAAACATTAAACCAAGAATTTTGTATATTTAAATTTACATAAGAATTGTTAAATAAATTATTAAAATTAAAAGCAGATTTTCCATTTATACCAATAAATGTTAAGCTATTAAGTTGGCTTTTATTATTTTTTTTTGGTATTTCATCAAACTTAATTGGAGAAAACAAATCTTCCCTAGGAAATTCCGTTTCGCTTAATATTGATGAAATCATAGATTCCTTAGTTGCCGAATTTATAATCCACTTATTTTCAAAATCTAGTAAACTTCTTGTTTCTTTTAATAAATTTTTTTTATTAACGATATGATGAGGTAATAGAAAAACAATATTTGAATCATTAGAAATTTTTTTTGCAATTACTTCCCACTTTTTATTAATTTCAGATGATTTTGTTTCAAATAACTTTGAATAAATTTTTTGTTGAGTTTTGTATATCTTATAATCATCATCAAACCAATTTCGCATATATTGGGGAGCAGTGCTTGTACTAATAAGCAATACAATAATATGAGAAAAAACACAAAATAATATTGGAAAATACGTTGATAAATATATCAGTATTATTGGTTGTCTACCTTTGTTAATTTTCTTATCAACTCTAATTTTCATCATGATTTTAAGAATAATTGAAGGTATAGAAATCATAGCTCCAATTATTCCAGAAAAAATGATAACTCCAATTATGACTAATAAAAATTGAAAAGTGACTAACCATGAGGAAAAAAAGTCTATTTTAGAATTGGTACCATAATCTGGATTATATAAAAATATAAAACAAATTATGGAAAACGTAACCCAAAATCCACTAGATAAGATAAGATATCTCCATAGTACTGTCACAAATGAAGTCATTTTATCTGTTTTTCTGACAATAGGGCTTTTTGAACGAAACATTTTAATCCTCAAAGTCGCGACTTTTATTATAACAACGATTCTTTATAGCAATAAATGTCATTAAGTCTCACTGTATTTTAAGTTTATGCATTAATTCTAGCATATAAATAAAAAAATCTTAAATTTGTTAGAAAACTTTTTAAAAACAGAATTTTGTAATTTTTTAGAACTTTACAATTTTTAAATTTAAATTTCGTAAAAATTTTTATAAATTAATATGTTATTACTAAATTTTTTAGTTTAATTTTTAATAATTATTTGTTTTTATAAAATCAATTATATTTTTTTTAAATGTATAAGTTTAATTTTTATGCTAATAAAAGATCTAAATAAGTTTACTTTTTTTTATTTAAAGGTAAATTTAAAAATTTTACAAACTAGGTTAAATATTGAGAGTTACTATGGATTTAGAAAATAATCAATATTGTTTAAATAATGAAAATTTAGGATTTATTGGCAATAAAAATATTGAGATTTACTTTATTTTTTCTGGCACAGATTTGTATTGGGAGCAAACATCTATTTACCTTGATTTTACAATATCTAAGCCTCACAATGTTCCTTTAAGGCAAGAGAGTATAAATACCCGTATTGATAAATATTACTATTGTTTTGATGGTGTTTCTATATCACCAATCTCTCATACTCATAAAGAAGTTACAAATATTGTGTTTGATCCCACAAAGTCTCGGTTAACAACACGAGACAATGATAATAAATATAGCGGGATAATGAAATTTAAGGATAAGGTTACTGGAAATGGAATGACACAAAATGCAACATTAGCATTAAAAATTATAGATTATTTACATTTAGAAAGAAAAATTTTAATTTCTAAAATTAATCTAATTGGATTTAGTCGGGGAGGAACAACATGTATTATAGCCGCAAATTACATTGCACAAAAATATTTAAATAAATTTTGTATGGATCTGTTTTTAATAGATCCTGTTCCTGGTCCAGGCAATTTTATTTCCGCAAGATCTTCACAAACAACAGAATTAATTGATTCTACCACAACAATTCCAGACTGTGTTCGGAGATGTCTAATTTCTCTTGCGGTAGAAGAAAAGACCCGTTTTTTTGAGCCATTAGATTCTGGATCATTAAACTTTTTGTCAAGTAAAACAAAATTTGTTTTTTTACCGTTTCCGGATGATCACTTGCAAAATTGCATATGGGTATCTGGTGTTTTAAAAAACTTTTTCCCAAATTCACCCATTTATTCAAAAAGTATTTCTGAGTATCAAAAACTAAAACAATATAATGAATTTATTAATTATTTAAATATCGCTGGAGCCAATAAAGATGGAATAAAAATGTTATATATATTTTTAAAAATGCAAAAATATAAGATAAATATTTATACCGAATTTTTTACAATTAGGTCTTTTAGAGATATTTGCGAAGTTTATTATAGTTCAGATTTTCTTTATAATATTAGTAGGAATACTTGTTTGTCAATTCAGAGTGTTAATAAAAAAAATAAATTTTTGCAGGCTTTTTTAGGATTAAATAATAGCAGACATGTAAAAAATCAATTTTCGAGTTATACAAAATCTAAATTATTCATTAATAAGCATCATGAACTTTGTTTTTTTCTTTCTTATCCTGAAATTTTTATGTTTATGAGTGGAGATGAATACGAGACTTTTAAATTAAGCAAAGAATATGATATATTAATAAACTATCCAAGAACAAAACAACATATTATTGAATATGATTTTAAAAAATTTATTGAAACCAAAAAGGGATTTATAATTGACGATTTTAGCAATATTAATAATGTTCCATTTAAAAGCACAAATATTTATTACTATAAAGAGTTATATCAATTCTTTTTTCCTGGACATACAAATTTATTAAGTCGTGTTTTGCAAAAAAGCGTTAGAGATTACAGATTAAATTTGATATCAATTATTTATAGCTATATGTTTGAATTTATGATGCATAGATGTTCTATTGAACTTTCCAATTTTAATAATAAAATTTGTGATATAGAAAGTGATTTTCAACTCATGGCAAACTTTTCACAAAGAAGTAAAAGTATTTATTTTCTTAAAAAAATTAAATTTTTATTAACTTCAAATCAAATAAAAAAATTAAATTTTACTTTAAAGAAATTTGGCATTCATTCTTCTGAATGGAGATTATGAATTTTTAATGAATTTGCAGCAAAATATGCTCTATTGCTAGTTACATCAACGGTAGTGCTGCGAATTTTTACTATAATATTATCAGTATTTTTTAATATTGGGATTGTGTTGTCTAAATAGTATAAGTAATAAAAATTTTACATATGTTAGTGATAAAAACATATGTAATTTTTTTTATGGTATTAACTTAATGCATTAATGGTGTAAAAGTATACATATAATCCTCTGGTGTGTAATAAATTGGTTCGTATTCTGTGTGTTTCCAATTTTTGCAAGCAAGCCGTTCACTACGATTAGATTGCACTTTGTATTTTACAGAAACAGAACCCCATGCTGCATGAGGGATATCCCATGTTGAAACTCCAATTCCAGTAAATGTTGGACCCCAATCACTTTGGCATTTTTGTTTTAATGCTTCGCAAAAATTAATTGCGGCATTTTTATTATCAAAGATAGGGCGTGTCCTCATTTGAGTTTAATCCAGATAAATGTGCACGCTAAAAAGAGCATGGCTCTAAAGTTACGAGCAAGTTTTTCATAGCGCGTTGCAA
>QOVW01000097.1 GCA_003339605.1 Spirobacillus cienkowskii
TTCGCCTCTAGCTTCGCCTCTAGCTTCGCCTCTAGCTTCAGCTTCATCAAGCTGAGAAATAGTGTCTAACAAGTATTTTAAGCGTTGTTCATGAGCATTTCTTTCATCAGGGTTATGACTCAAAAAATACAGAGTCTCTTTTGCTTGCTCAAATAATCTGTCTTGCATGGCGAGTTCCTCTAAAACATTCTTGTTTGGAGCTTGAAAGAAGAGTAACCATTTTTCAAGCCTTGTCATACTATGATTATACATACCTTTCGGCATTTTGGGTATAATTAAATAATGAATTTCGAGGTCCGATGCAATAATTTCGTGATCTTCAACATCCAATACAGATAACATCCTATGATAACTATTATTTTCTGGGAATAAGTCAAAATCTAAGAAATTAATACAAACACAACGATTTAAGTTTTTGTATTTACCGGCGGTTGCAAGTTGCCCAGAATACAAACGACTCCAATAATACAAGCTTCTTTTTACGTAGTATTTTTGCGCAACAACCTGCATTTCAATATTGATTTTGCTGCCGTCATCAAGCTCAGCACGTACGTCTAAAAAGCACTCTTTGCCGTCGTTAATATCTTTTGCAAGCTCTGTATTCAGGAAAGTTACCGATTTTACTAATCTTTCGTTTTTATTGGCAAACACACTATTAACAAGGTCAATAAAAAGTTCTTTTTTTTCACCAAAAATCTTTTTAAAAAGAGAATCAATCTTAGGGTCTAAAATTTCGGCTTCAATATCAATCATGAAAAATCCTTTAATAATTATAATGTTAACAAACAAAACTAGCCAATCGTAATTAATACCGTCTTTTTGTATGGATGTGGAAAAACCACCCCTTTCCGATTCCAGTCAAAAAAAAACAGGGTCTTAAGCACCCTGTTTTTCACAATTAAGAAGAAATCTTTTAATCGCCTTTATAAGACCATTTTTCTAATAGAGTATCCGTAATTAATAAAAATCTCAAATTTAAATAGGAAATGGAGGCTCTATCTTGGTCATCAACAATCTGAATTGGGATACGAACACCTCTATCTACTGCTATAGCACGAGGAAATTTTTCAACAAGAATGCCTGCCGTTCTCCTACTATCAAACCCTATTAAATCATCAGGTAATTGTATTCCATAAGCATTATACAATTTTTCGGATTCTGTGTACCCTTTTTCGTAATCTATTGGACTTGGTCTCTCAAATCTTCTCTTTGTTATAACCTCATTACCCATCCAATTTAGAGGAATGAACGAGCTATCTTTATTATGCCTGATAAGTCCACAACCTTTTTTAAGTGTTGCTTTATCAAAAGCAGCTTTTTTTTCTTCTTCATTAGGCCAAGAATTAGCCAATCCTTCCAAATTCCCATCGAAATCTAAAGGACATTTCCATACATATAATTCTTTTTCATCTCTACCGAAGATACTAAATATGAAGTTTTTTTCTGCAAACTCCACTCGAACAGGTGAAACTTCTGGTTTCTGCCATCTTTCATAAACTTCTTCACTAATGGAATGCACTTTAATCGTAGCATTAAATTCTCCTTCTTTTCCTTCAGGATCTAAAAAAGTACCTTTAATTTGAATATCTTCGTTTAAGTGATCTTTAACATAAATTTGTATATGTGGCCAAGGATCATTATTTTCTGGAACGATACGAGCGGACATTAAATTTAAATCCTCTCTTATTGTAACTTTCACTGACTCTAAGTTTGAGGATACACTGTTTATTTTAATTTTCTTGTCATGTTCATTTTTTCCATGCTCATTTATTACATATATTTTCATAATCCCATCAAAATTCTTTATTCCGCAATTATATCTTCTAGGTATTCTTTTAGCATACCTTTTATTTGAAATTTCCTCAGACTCACCTTCTTCATATCCTGCAAGATTCCCTTTTTTACCTTCTAAACATATCCAAGTATTTAGTAAACCCGCACCATACTCCTCTACATCAACCAATTCAGGAACAAATCCAGGAACAGAGTCAGGAAAACCCACCATTGCTTTAAACTTTGATTTTTCAATAACTGGATTTTCTACTGGCGATGAACCTGTTGGCAATACTGGTGCTGGAACTGCTGGCGCTGGAATTGCTGGCGCTGGAACTGCTGGCGCTGGAATTGAAATTTCATTCGCCACCTTTTCAGCACTCTCTGGGTTACTATTACCCGCTTGACCACCTCCGCACGCACATATAAAAAAGATATGCTCAACAGAGGAGTTAATATTTTCCAACTCATTTTAAAAATCTCCTTATAAAAGAAAAAGAGTTACGCTTTTGATTTCGTAACTCTTATACCTGATATCTTTTGACTTTTAAATTTTTATTATAAATTTAAAAAATTAAGTCTATTTTTTCCAATTTGCAGTGACTTTTAAATTTGCACTAAAAGTTGCTTGATTTTGATCGAAATCAAATGTTTTACCCTAAACCAAACAACCCACTAAAGCTGTTAAATTTGCATCAATTATTTTTACTGGAAGAATCATTCCAATAATATTGCGAGGAGAATGAACTTTTACTAATCTTCCTTCGTTTGTTCTGCCATACCAAGAATTTTCTTCTTTTCTATTTTTATACAATATGAGAACTTCACGAATTTTAGATATTTCTTGAAAGTTTTGTCTTTCTGTTTCTTTTCTTTGAAGTTCTAGTAAAATCTGGAGACGTTTGTCTTTAACATCTTCTGGAACTTGATCTTTAAAACGTGTAGCTGGAGTGCCTTTTCTAATAGAATATTTAAATGCATAAATAAATGCATATTGCATTTCTTGAACAAGAGAAAGCGTGTCTTCAAAATCTTGCTCGGTTTCGCCAGGAAAACCAACAATAATATCTGTACTAAATGCAATATCAGGACGGACATCGCGTATCCATTTAACCCGTTCAAAATATTCGGCACGTGTATATTGTCTGTTCATCCTATCAAGTATGCGATCGCTTCCTGATTGTACTGCAAGATGAAAAGAATTTGTAACTTTAGGTAAATCTGCAAATGCTTTTGCAAGTTGTGGTGTAAAGTCATGAGGATTTGATGTTGTAAATCGAATGCGTTCTACTTCAGAAATGTTGCTAACCGTGTATAAAAGATCGGCAAATGGCAATTTGCCTTGGGATGAATGGACATCTTGGGCTCCTATTAAGTCGAGTCCGTAGGAGTTTACGTTTTGTCCTAGTAATATAATTTCTTTAACGCCCTTATCAACGAGATAATTAATTTCTTGAATAATTTCTGGTTCAGAGCGGCTTTTTTCGCGGCCTCGGGTATAAGGAACAACACAAAATGTACAAAAATTGTTACAACCTTTAATAATATTAACGAAACGAGTGACTTCGCTTTTATTTTCGTCATAATATGGAGGGACAACATCAATTGGAATAGAGTATTGTTGTTCTTTATTATCAAATTGTGTTGAAACAAAAGGAACATGCTTTTGAGTGGTAAACTGTTCCATAGAGTTACGATCTTGTTCCGATTTTTCAATAACTTTTTCTAATAATTGAGGGAGATCTTCAATTTGATCGGGACCAAAAATCAAGTCAAGGTATGGAACCTCTTTAGCGAGTGATTGAGATTCTGCTTGAGCAACGCACCCCGAAACGGCAATAATGAGGTTTGGGTTTGTCTCCTTTAGCGGCTTTAATTCGCCGAGGCGACTCACGACTTTATGACGTGCTTTTTCTCGAATATGGCAGGTATTTAAAAGAATAAAATCGGCTTCATTTGGATCTTCTGTGGGACGGTAATTGAGTCTGCCAAGCAATCCAAGCATTCGTTCGGAATCTGCCACATTCATTTGGCAGCCCCAAGTTTGAATATAAACCTTTTTTAAGTAAACAGAATTTTTAGCGTCCACGTTTGGATATTCAACTTGAGGTTTGGGCATATATTTTGCAAAAAGCTCTTGAGGAGAACTAACTGGGGTTGAACTCATAATCATTGATTTATTTATACCGAACATGGACAAATTCCTATTAGCTAAAAAACTATTAACGCTTTTTTTGTTTTTTAAGTTTTTCTTCTTTTTTTCTTTTTTTCATACGGTTGATCTCTGCGAGATCGGCGCTACTCAATGGAGCCCCTCCTGCAGCGTTTGGCATTGAGGGCATATTTCCTCCAAACATATTTGCTAGGCCACCCATTCCGCCAAGGCCGCCACCGCCTCCGCCCATCATTTTTGCCATCTTAGCCATTTTTGCCATTTGGTTGAGCTGTCCTAAGCCAGGTATTTTCGACATAAGGCCACCACCGCCTCCACCTAAACCTAAGCCGCTCATCATTTGCATCATTTGGCGCATTTGCATAAATTGATCCACGAGATCTTTGACGTCTTTATCTAAATGCGCAGACCCTTTAGCAATTCGAGAAATTCTGCTGCGTGCTGATTGAGATTTTTGAATTAGCAGTAAGTCAGGGTTTTCTCGTTCTTTTTTAGTCATTGATTGCACAATTGCTGCTTTGCGTGTGATATCTTTATCATTCACCTTATTCAGATCTTGCGTTGAAATTTGGCCTGCAAGCGGGGTTTTTGCTAAAATGTCTTTAATTGGCCCCATTTTACTAATGGTTCCCATCATTTCCAAAAAGTCATTAAAATCAAAATGACCTTGCATCATGCGCGAAGCACTTTTTTCAATATTTTCTTTATCAACGGCCTTGGTGAAATCTTCCATTAGTCCAACAACATCGCCCATGCCTAAAATGCGGCTAGCCATGCCTTCTGGTCTAAATTCCTCGAGTTTATCGAGTGACTCTCCAGTACCAACAAAAACGATATTTTTTCCTGTTACTTTTTTTACGGAAAGTGCAGCACCACCACGAGTGTCACCATCAAGTTTTGTTAATAAAACACCTGATAAATTGAGTCGCATGTCAAAAACAGAAGCTGTTCTAACGGCATCTTGACCAATCATAGAATCGATAACAAGCAAGATATTTTGCGGCAGGACTGCTGATTTGATTGATTCTAATTCTTGCATCAATTCGTTATCAATCGCTAAACGACCGGCAGTATCGATAATCACCAAGTCAAGCCATTCAGAACGTGCAAATTCAATTCCCTTTTGGGCAATTTCTACGGCATTGTTGGTATCAAGGGTAAACACAGGAACGTTGATTTTGTTGCCAAGAACCTTTAATTGCTCGCGTGCAGCGGGACGGTAAACGTCTGCAGCCACAAGCAGAGGGCGCATTTTTTCTTTTTCTGCAAGCAGTTTTGCAAGTTTTGCAGCATGGGTTGTTTTTCCCGCGCCTTGTAAACCAACAAGTAAAATAACTGTTGGGCCTTTGGTATTTTTAACGATTTCTGCTTGATTACCACCCAAAAACTCAACGAGTTCATCGTGACAAATCTTTACAAAGTGGTCGCTTGCAGAAACTTTGTGTCCCGATTTGGACTGCAAGGTCACAACGTCATTAAGAGCTTTTTGTTTAATATTTTCAAGAAACTGTTTTGTAACTTTGAGATCGACGTCAGCATCGAGTAAAGACTTTTTAATTTCGTCGAGCGCAGGAGCGATGTTATCATCAGTAAGACGTGCTTGTCCTTTAAGTTTGAGAGCTGCGTCTTTAAATCCTTGAGTGACTAAATTAAACATAATGTAACCTTTCCGCAAAAAAACGACCACAAACGAGTTTGTATACCTCTCAAAAGAGCTATTGGTCAATGCATAAAACGAACTCTGGTGAAATGCTCAAATCCAGCATAGAACAGCATGCAAGCATTTTTTCTTAACTTTGTTAAGAAGCATAGAAGCGCTGGAGTCGTATCTAATACTTTGCTAGTGAAAATGAGTAATCTGTTACATCAGAATGTAAAGGAGATAGGGTATGGCAGAGATTGTATTTTTGTTTCCTTGTCAGGGTAGCCAGTTTGTCGGCATGGGAAAAGAAGTTTTTCAACAATATTCTGAAGTAAAGCGCACCTTTGAAGAGGCTTCGGATACCTTGGGTTTTAGTTTGGAGAAACTTTGTTTTGAAGATCAAGAAAATCGCTTGAATCTTACAGAGTTCACTCAGCCTGCGATTCTAACTCTGAGTACAGCAATCAGTCGATTGCTTCAAGCAAAGGGGCATTTTAATTTAAATTGTGTTGCAGGGCATAGCTTAGGAGAGTACTCGGCAATGGTCGCATTGGGTGCGTTATCGTTTTCGGATGCTGTAAAAGCGGTGCATTTTAGAGGGCAAGCAATGCAAAGAGCTGTTCCAGTAGGCGTAGGAGCAATGGCCGCGTACCTTGGAAATAGTGGAGAACATGTTTTTGAGCTTTGCAAATCACTAACCAATTCCAAAGAGGTTGTTGAAGTTGTTAATTTTAACTCTCCAGGACAACTTGTGTTAAGTGGGCATAAAAATGCTGTAGAAAACGCGTGCGCCCTGATTGCTGAAAAAAAACTTGGTAAAGCAAAGTTATTGCCAGTGAGTGCGCCGTTTCATTCTTCATTGATGCAACCTGCAGCGAAAGAAATGGAAAAATTTTTAGAAACGATTTCTATGAATCATGCTTATTCTGGAAAAATAGTTGCAAATGTTGACGCTCAAATTCATACTGGAGCATCCTATTCCAAAAATATTTTGGTAAAACAAATTGCAAGCGCAGTTTTATGGACACAATCATTAATAAAAATTTCAGAAAGTTTTCCTAGTGCAACCTGGATTGAAATTGGACCTGGCAAAGTACTGCAGGGGCTTGCTAAAAAAACAATTGAATCGTCAAATTGTTTAGGCACTCATGAACTATCGGCGGTTCATGCAGTGTTTGATATATTATCAAAATAAACCAGGAGATTGAAAACTCGTGCCAAAATTAAAATCACAAGAAGATATTGCAAAAATGAGAGAAGCGGGACGGCTTGCAGCACGAACCTTGCGGCATGCAGGAGAGCTCATTAAACCAGGAATTTCTACAGAACAGATAAACCAAGCGGTTCACGAGTTTATTGTTTCTCATGGAGCATATCCAAGTCCTTTAAATTACAAAGGTTATCCCAAATCGGTTTGTACAAGTATCAATGATGTTATTTGTCACGGTATTCCTAGTGAAAAAGAAATTCTTAAAGAAGGGGATATCATTAACGTCGATGTGACAGTCACGTTAGATGGCTATTTTGGTGATTGTTCAAGAACGTTTTATGTTGGACAACATATTTCTAACGAAAGTGTAAAGGTGACAGAAGTTGCAGCAGAGAGCTTAGCAAGAGGAATTGCTGCGGCAAAACATGGAAATCGGCTTGGTGATGTTGGTTGGGCAATTCAGGGGTTTGCAGAAAAAGAAGGATGCGGTGTTGTTCGCGATTTTGTCGGCCACGGGATTGGTAAAGTGTTTCATGAACCCGATCTGCAAGTCCCACATTATGGTCGACCTGGTATGGGATTAAAAATTGTAAGAGGAATGGTTTTTACAATTGAGCCTATGATCAATGCTGGCGATTGGCGAATGAAAATGATGAAGGATGGGTGGACATCAAAAACAGCTGATGGCAAACCGTCTGCTCAATTTGAACATACTATTGCAATAGTTGGCGATGGTGTTGAGATATTAACGGCTCTAGAAGACGATCCTATTGCGATTCGTGCAAAAGAACTGGGCGCTATAATTTTGTGGCCAGAATTAAATGGTAAAGTCAATGATAGATAATTTACAAACTTTTCGTGATAGTTACATTATTAATGTTATGGCGTGTTCTGTTGACGGTAAAATTGCAAGTCATGAAGCGGAGTCAACTCAAGAAAGAAATCTATTGGGTTATACGTGTACCAAAGACTTTGAAAGACTTCGTCGTGCTGTTGCGCAGTGTGATGTGGTTTTTTTAGGGGCAAGAAGTATGGCTTGTGAAAAGGGTGCTTTTTACGTATCTGATTTGAGAAAAAGTCAGCAAGACGAACCAGAATGGATATTATTTACTCGTTCAGGAAATGTGTCTTTTCAAAATGATTTTTGGTATCAAAAAAAAATTAGAAAAAGTATTTTTTTTAATACGTCAAACTCAGACTGTGATGATGAGATTCCTTTTTTAGAAGTGCAGCACAAACAAGAAAGTTTTGGCGATATCACTTATTATATTGGAAATCTTAAAGGACTTCTAAATCATTTAAAAATTAAAAAATCTAATAAAATAGCGCTACTTGGTGGCGGAAAATTAAATGCATTGTTTTGGGAAAAAAATCTTGTTTCTGAATTATTGCTAACAATTAGTCCTGTCATGTGTGGCTTTACTGAAGCACCAGCATTGGTTTATGCTCCAAAATTATTGACTAAAAAGTTACAATGTAAAAAAGTGGAACAATCAGATAATTTTGTTTTTATTGATTATGTGGTATGCTAACAGTTTATTTAGTTTGAAAGAAAATGTTATATGAAATTTTCAACCTCAAGTGTTTGTGACGATTCGTACAATAAAAAAAAATTAAAACTAGGAAAAATCCATAAATTTTTCTTTGTATTTAGTATTACGATCTTTTGTGCAATAGGTTTTGTCGCATCAGATATCTATTTGCCCTCTCTTCCTGCAATTGCAGATTACTATCATGTTAAGGCATCACTAGCACAAAATACAATGACAGTTTTTTTGGTGACAATGGCTATTTTCCAAATTTTTTCTGGAAGTATTTCTGATCGGTTTGGCAGAAAGAAAACACTGTTTGTCTTTGTTACTATTTTTATTCTTGCTTCAATTGGTTGTTATCAATCGAATAGTATTTATGAGCTTATGTTTTTTAGGATACTGCAAGCTGTTGGAGCCTGTGCAGGAATGTCTGTGGGCCAAGCTATTGTTGCCGATCTGTTTGACTTTAAAGAGATGAGTCAAATTCTTTCTATTACAATTCCGCTTGTTGCATTTTCTCCAGCGATTGCACCTGTTTTGGGGGGGTATATTGAAGTTTTTTTTAATTGGCAAACAAATTTTTTAATTCTTGCAGGATATGGCTTATTTATAGTTTTACTTCTTATCAGTCCAATTATTCCAAAAAATTCTACCCAAAAAAAACAATCAGCATCTTCATTTAATTTAAAATTACTTTTAAATGTTTTGTTAAATAAAAAGTTTTTTGGTTTTGCATTGTTTATGATGGCATCAAATGCAACGTATTTTACTTTTGTTGCTGCTTCGCCATTTTTGTTAAAAAAGTTTGGTTATTCTCCTGAGACTGTAGGTTATGCACTTTGCGCAGCGTCATTTCCTTATATGTTAGCTTCTTTAATTGGATCAAGACTTTCACTCTACAAAACGAGTTTGCAAATTATATTTTACGGTTTGAGCTTAAATTTTATAGGAGGTGTTTTTCTTGTTTTGATGTTTTTAGTGCAGTGGGAGCATATGCTTGCACTTATGATTCCTGTGTTTATTATTACAATTGGTAATGGGTTATTAATGCCACTTTCGTCAGCAAATGCTATTTCGTTGTATCCAAATAATTCGGGGATGGTAACTGGTATGTTAGGTTCCTTGCAATTAACAGCGGCAGGATTTGGAACTGCATTAATTGGGTTCATCGAAGGAGCGACTCTTCTTCCTTTAGGAATAATTGTTATTGTTATATCAGTTTTTACAATTTGTTACTTTTTAAAAGTTTATAAAGAAAAACAATCATCTGATATAATTATGGAATAAAATTTCTGCTCTAGTATTCTAATGGAAATTATTAATTCAAAAAAAAATTAAAATAGAGAATAAATCTTTTTAAAAATTTTATAACTAATTAAAAAATTGATTAAAAAACTTGAAATATATAGTGTATATTATTATAAAACTACAAACACTGTATATTTTGTGCAGGGGTATTTTAATAAAATTTAATTATTATTCATAATAATAGGAAAGTTAAATTGAATCTCAAACCAATTGCAGAAGAAATTTCAAGTCGTTCGGCAAGAAATGGATTTTTATTTGCAAGCATTGCTTGTATAATACTTTCAACAATATTACTACTTGTTTTATATGATATTTATTTTAGAAGAACTCAAAAATTATTAAATGGATATATTCCCGAAATTAACTCATCACTTTCAGTTGGCGATGTTTTTTTTGCAAAAAAAATGTTGTCATCAATTCAAAAAAGTAATTATTTTTCTTCTATTTATATATATTCTTTAGTTAATAATAATATACTTGTTTTAAACGGAGATACTCCTCCACCATCACTTAATATAAATGTTTCGAGTAAACTTTATTTTAAAATTTATAAAGGTAATTTTTTATTTATTACAGTATTACCAATTGATGATAATCTTGCTATTAATGATAATTCCATTGTTGTAATTCAAAAAGTTAATTATTTTTTAATTTTTTTAATTTTTTTAATTTTTTTAATGATTGTTTTGTTTTGGACTTTAATTTTTATTTTTGTTAAAAATCAAAGCAAAAAAAACTATGAAAAAATGTTTGTGCCAATTATGAAGCTTTCTGAAAACTTAAAGGAAATCTCATTAAGTAAAGAAAATTATAATAAATTTATTACATATCACGAATTAGATATTATCTATAAAAACTTTAATAAAGTGTATGTTGAACTCAAAGAAGCGCAAAATCAACTAAAACAAATGGAAATGATGCGAGCTGTTTCAAGTACAATTCAAAAACTAGCTCATGATTTGAGACATCCTTTTGCACATATTAAAAATTCATTGCATGTTATGTTGCGCTTATCGAGCTACGAAGAAATTAGACAGTATATTTTAGAAACTGGTAAATCTATTGAAAAAGATATTTTGGGCGTAGAAAATATGCTTTCTGATTTATTGCATTTTAGAACAGAAGAATCACCGCATTTGGTTGATACAAATTTTTATCAACTTTTATATTCTGTTATTAAGAATAGTTTTGAGGTGCAAAAAAAAGTTGAAATATCTCTTTATTATAAATTTAATCATAAATTTATGATTTGTGTTGATATACATAAAATGGAACGAGTTTTGTCAAATATTATTACCAACGCTATTGAAGCAATGCAAGGTATTGGTGAGATGAGTTTTGTAACAAGAGAATTTGTGAATGATAGTATTTTTTATTTTGAATTATGTATTTCTAATACTAATTCGTATATAGATGAAAATTCAGGTGATAAAATATTTGATCTATTTTTTACACAAGGTAAACAAAGAGGCACTGGTCTAGGTTTGGGTATAGCCAAAGAAATTATCGAACAGCATAGAGGAAAAATATTTTATACATCTTCTGTAACAGAAGGTGTAAAATTTTATATACAACTTCCTCAGCCAACAAAGTTAAAAGAAGACATTAATGACTCAATAGAGTTTCCTGTTGATGCGAGTTTTTTTGTAAAAAATTTTGATTCAATTTATAATAACTCTCAAGTTGAATATGAAAAAAGATCAAATTTGATTGAAGAAAAAATTTTATCTTTATTAAATAGTAAATCTAACTCAAAAAAATTTCAAATACTTATTCTTGAAGATGATGAAACCTATATTAAGAATTTTTCAACATTAATTTCTTCAAATTTTCTTAGTAATTATTTTGAAATATTGCCTTTTAAAGATTTTTGGAGCGCCTATAATGGCGTTAAAAATTTTAATCCTGAATTTATTATTTGTGATATTGATTTAGGTATAAAAGATTTAAATGGTTTTGATTTTGTTAAGAAATTAAGAGAAGAAGGAAATAATTCAAAAATTTGTATTCATACAAATAGATTTTTAAAATGTGATTTAGAAAAATCTCTTGAAGTTAATTCTGACTTTTTTATAGCAAAACCCATGTCAAGATTTCAATTTCTTAAATTTATTTATTCATATTTTAATCCAGAATGTAATGAAAGATTTTTGTCTTCAGAGATTGTATTACAATCTTCTGACAATCATGATTTTATTATTATTATAGATGATGAATATGATTATCATAAGTTTTGGTCTGTTTCGGTTTACGATGCACAGGTTAAATGTTTTTTTCATCCTGATGCAGCATTAAAATATTTTATAGATAATCCAGAGTTTTTGAATAAAGTTGCATTTATAATAGTTGACTATTATTATGATAAGAGTGCTTTAAATGTTTCTCAAATGAGTTTTACTGATTCTATTAGAAAATTTAATTATAAAAATCCAATTATTATTTCTACTAATGCTTCATTAAATCAAAATGATCATAAACAATTTGATGGCGTAATTGCAAAACAAGTCTATTCTTTATCTAAATTAAATTCTATGTTTCCTAATAATGGCTCAACTTTGTCTTAATAGTTCGGCAATTATTTTCTATATGTTTTTATTACAATAATGTAAATTTTTCATTACTAGCTAAAAATTAAATAGTATAATTATTTCATATATAGTTATTTATGATAGGAAAATATTATGCTCAAAAATGTTTATGCACCTTTGTCTGGTGGAGTTTTGCAAGAAAGAGTTATGGAAATAATTTCTAATAATTTAGCAAATACAAATACAACAGCATTTAAAGAAGATGAAATTGCATTTCAAGAACAAGAAGCAAATCCTTGGCCGAGTTATGCGACACCGCATCCACCTGCGCCATTTAAAATTAACATGCAAGAATTATGGCCTTTAAAGGGTAATGAAATGTCTTATGTTACTTTGAGCGAAATCAAAACAGCACATACTCAAGGGCCAATGATCAAAACAGGCAACTCATTGGACGTGGCAATACAAGGTGACGGTTTTTTTGAAGTGATGACACCTTTTGGCGAGCGTTTTACCAGAGATGGTGCCTTTAGCATTAGTAATGATGGAGTTTTAATTACCAAAACAGGAGCTGTTGTACAAGGAGAAAATGGGGCGATCAGTGGTCTCGAAGCAAAGAACTTCAGTATTTTAGCGACTGGAGAAATTTACATTGGAAAAAAATTTATTGATAAATTGAAAGTTGTCGCTTTTCAAGACACTACTTTGCTCGAGCGATTGGGAGAAAATTTATGGATTCATAATGGTGCGCCTGAAAATTTAAAAAAACCTGAAGGTGAGGTAACTGAAGGATATTTAGAGGGAAGTAATGTGAATCCCATGAGAAATTTAACCAATATGATTATTGCGCATCGAAACTATGAAGCTTTGCAGAAAACTGTAAAGTCACATGATGATACTATGCAAAATGCTAATAAAATTTCAGAAGTTCAGTAAAAATCCTTTGCTTAATATAATAAGCGTATAATTATTTAAAATTGCAATATGTTTATAAAAATAGTATAAAAATTAATTATAATTAAACATTATATGTTATCTTATGAACATAGTTTAACCGAAATGCACTTACTTGAATATTTTTTTTATTTAATATAGAAGAAGATTACTTATTGATTTAACTTTTGGAAGGTTATAATGAAAAATTTGAATTCAATACATTTATTTAAAACCGCTCTTAGCTTGGCATCATTTTTGTTTTCATTAAATTCGAATCCACAACAAAATTTATCAAATCCTCAAACTTTGAAAACAGATGGCAATAAAGAATTTAATGCAATTATTCAAGGAAATCCTTTAACACTTGAAGCAGCGATGAATTTAGCTGAAGACTATTCTTTTACTGCAAAAATTGCAGAACAAGATTTTTTAATTGTTGAGTCTCAAGAAAATTCGGCCTTTCGGAGTTTGTTTCCTACTATATCTTCTAATGCTTCGTATACTATAAATAGTGATTCTGTTAACAAACTCATTGGGACAACGCAAGCTGGTTTGCCCGATAAAACCTCAATGCTTGGTTCAATTTCTCTTTCTCAGCCTATTATCGGGATCTATTCTTCACTACAAGCATTACAACAAGCATCTGCTCTCTCAAGGGCATCATTACAAAATAAAGCACAAAGTAAAATTGAGGCTAGGTTTAGTGGTGCCCAAGCATTTATTAATGCTCAAAAAGCAAACCAACTTTTAAAAACCGCAAAGTCATCTGTGGAAGTGGCTGAAAAGCAATTGAGTGATGGCAACGCCCAATATCAAGCCGGAAAATTAACACATGCTGATTTATTAAAGTTTAAGCTAGAGGTAGAAAACTCTAAAACGAGTTATATTCAAGCTCAAACAACATATAAAATTACTCTTATGACCTTAGCAGAAGCCATTGGTATAAGAAATTATAATTCAATTGTTTTAAATAATAGTGAACAATCTGTTTGGGAAACAAAATTACCCGCAATTCCGAGTCTTGAAAGTATATTAGAACAAGCTTTAGCCCAGCGCCATGATGTTCTTGCTGCAAAAGAAAATGTTCTTGCTGCAAATTATGGAAAACAACAAAAGTATAGTAATTATTTGCCTTCATTAAATTTTGTTGCAACGTACTCTAGAAATTTTAGCTCTAAAGATATTAGTGTTAATAGTGTAATTTATTCTGCAAAAGATATTCAAGATACTTTTTCTTATGGCGTTCAATTTTCTTGGGTTATTTGGGATTGGGGAATTCGTCAATCTCAAATTAATAGTACGGTAGCAGCAGAGCAAAAAGCCAAATACGTCTTAGAAAATTTAAATTTAAATGTCAGAATTGATATCACTAATAATTATTTACAATTGCAAAATGCTATTCAAGTATTAGATTCTGCAAAATTATCTGTGCAATATGCACAAGATGTTTATTTGCAAATGAAAGCTCGTTTTGACAATGGCCAAGTTACTGCAACAGACCTTATTTCTTCGGCTAACGCACAAACAACAGCAAGAGCTAATTTGGCCAATTCAAAAGGGGCTCTTGATTTGGCATGGATTTCTTTTCAAAAAAGTTTAGGAAAAAGACTTACTACATTAAATTAAATTATTTAATCTTCGAGATCGTGAGGCATAAAGTCACGAACAGCTCTAAAATTTTTGTTAGGTCTGTAATGAATAAGATTTGTTAATTTACTTGTATAAAGACAGGCATATGTTTCTACTTGTGTCGCAAAACGAGAGTTTTGTCGTCCTGTTTTCATAAGTTCGCCCCATATTGGGTGTAATTCTAAATGATATTTTTTAATTTCTTTTTTTTCTTTTTCTTTAATTATTAATAAATTTTGGTTAGTTTTTGTTATTATTTTTTCAAGTTGCTCTGTCTTGGTTTTTTGTTTTTGTAAATTTTTATTTTTTTCTTGAATGTGTAAAATTTCTAGTTTTTTTTCTAATAAATTTCTTTTTTTGTTTAATATGTCGCATATTTTATATTGTTTTTTTAGATTTTGCGTTGTATTGATTTCTTTTTCTAGCTCTTCAATAACAAGCATAGTTCGCCATCCAATTTCTTTCTTGCTTCTTAAAATGTCACCATAAATATGATCTCCAATATATAATATTTCTGACCCAGTTTTAATACCTAGTATGTTATATAAAAGTTTAAAATGGCCACCTTGAAATACTTTTGGTATCGGTTTTGTAATATTTTTTTCGAAATTAAGAATAACAATATTTTTTAAATAACTTGATTCAAGATCAACTTCATAAATTTGATTTTTTACAGTAAAAAAAGAAGGTTTTTGTGAACCTGTTATCACTAAATCAAATAAACTAAGCCATTCAAATTTTTTATTATCGGTAGAGTATAAGTAACTCATTACAATATTTGTATAATCCCAAAGACTATTTGTTGCTATAAATAATTTTCTACCAGAAGATTTTAATTGTTTTAATACAGGAACTAAGTTTTTGTCTTTAGAAATATATTTACTTGGATTTTCGCTAACTTTATTTTTTATACTTCCATCTCTATGACATAGATCGATGCATTTTCTAATGTCTTGATAAATCTCGCAATAGCTTTTATCATTTAGGTTATTTTTTTTATTTTTAAAGTCTACAAGTTGTAAAAATAAAAACGCTTCAGCGAGAGAAAATAAAGTATCTATCAGTGCAAAATTAGGTTCATCATAATTAATTACATTTTCAACATCATATAATTTTCTTCTTTCTTCTCTATTTAATTCTCTAAAGCCATGATACGCAAGTTTTACATATCTATGTCGATCCATTTTTAGAACGTTGCCACGAATTTTATCAATAACAAGTCCTCTTATCATATAATGTGGATCAAATCGCCATTTTAAAATTTCTTCTGGATATTTGATCTCAACAAGTTTTTTTAATGTTTCGTCGTAGGCAAGTTTTTCAAAAGTTTCTGGCTTGTAAAGAGCAAGAGTATAATCCATATCAAAGCCAATTGCTTTAATTGAACTCATATTGAGAGATCGATTACAAAATATTTTTTCACTAATGGGTATAATATTTTTTTGTGCAGATATCATCATCTCTCCTCTAAAGTGATTCCTTTTAGTGGACAATATGCTATGAACTTAGGCGTTCATATAGAAGGGTTGTCCAATGGTAAAGAAGAAATCAGTTAAAAGTCAATAT
>QOVW01000098.1 GCA_003339605.1 Spirobacillus cienkowskii
CTTCCTCTAAACCCCTTACGAAGCTTAAACTCTACTCAAACTCTCACACTCGGCTTCCGTCCCGCACTCTGTTTCTGCTCTCTTCTCTTGTCAAATAACGTAGCACCATGTTGCAACTTTCTTGGAGTTTTTGACTCCCAGGAAAGCTCTGGTGAGAGAACTAGCTACAGAATCAAAATTAGTTTGTCAAATTTTTCAAAAGCAAAATTTTAAAATTTTATTTTCTAATATTATCAACAAATTAAACTGCTATAAAAAAGTGCTTTTCAACCACCCCTAAAACAGATATCTTTCAGTTTTGGAGTGAAAGTAACTAATTTAAAAGGATTTTTTTATGCATATAGGATTAATTGGTGCATCAGGAAGACTTGGTAGCTTGGTAAAAACAATTTTTATTGAACAAAATATTGATGTTATAGAAATCACACGGGAATCGCTCATTGAACCAGCTAATTTTAAAAGCGTATTGTTAAAAATGAACAACGACATGGTGATTTTAGATTTAAGTTTGCCATCAGGGACTCTATCTTTACTTAACATACTAAAAAATTTAGATAACTTTACTTTGGAAAGAATTAGAGGGGTTGTAATTGGCACTACAGGCCATGACGCCAATAATAATTCATTGATTCATCAGCTTTCTCATAAACTTCCAATCTGTGTTGTTTCAAATTTTTCAAAGGGAGTTTACTTGTTTGAAGAAATACTCAATGCAAAGACAACTCATGGACATACCGTTTTTGAGCTTGCAAGAAATTTAGGATTTGACTTAGCACTCTCAGAAACACATCACACAAAAAAAATTGACGCACCGAGCGGTACAGCCATGACATTGGCAGAAGCAGGAGCAATTCCTAAAGCAAAAATAAGCTCATTGCGTGTAGGAAAAATTGTTGGTGAACACACCATTGTTATGAGCAAGGAATCTGAAACCTTTGAATTAAAACACATTGCTCATCATAGAAAACTGTTTGCAGAAGGCGCTGTTGATTTATGTAAAAATATTTTTAGCCAACGCCCTAAACCTGGGTTATTAGAAAAGGGAAAGTTTTTTTAATTTCCGCAAATGTTAAAACAGAACAACTAAGCTTTGTTATGTTGCAATAAACTTTTCCCTCAATTATACCTCTTTAGGGACATATCCCCAGAAACTTAAGTCTTTTAAAGTGTATTGATACTTTAACTTAATTATGGGAATTATTAAATAACCTAAATATTGTTTGGTAGGATTATGGATACATTTTTATATATTTTTAGAATTGTTTTTTTTGTTATAAGCTCATTAATATCAATAGTTTATTTATTAACACAATTATATCAAAAAATACCAATTGCACCTTTTAAGCTCAGTGCTGCAGACTACATCGTTTATACAACAGTATCACTCATGATAGGTATAGGAACCAATTCACCATACGGCCTATGTGCTTTTATCCCATTATTACTTGTTAAGTTTATTTGTAAAAATTTTATTAATTTAAATCATCTTAAAAGTTCAGGTTTTTGGATGGAAATCAATTGGAAAAAGTTTACCCCTAAAGGATTTCATGGCAATGTCCCAAAGCATATTCTTGATGAAATGAATAAAGTAGTCAATAGTACCCCCAAAGACTCACATTTTATTATTCCAAGATTTTATGCTGTAATTGCAATAAAATTTATGCTTAGAAAAATGAAAAAAGAAAGTAAAAAAGTTCAAAAAGGTTTTACAAATGAGCAGCAAAATATTGGTATGGATCAATTTAACAAATTAGCTAAAAATATTCTTTTGTTAGATAAAGGACAATCTGAGAAAAAAGATCTCAATATCGGAATTCTCAAAGTCACTCGCCATTAAAAAACTTAAGACAATTCCGGTAAATCAATTAGCCATTCTTCTTTTCCCGCTTCATTTGTAAATCCTGCTATCAAAACCGAAGGAATTGTATCGTTTTCACTGGAATGCATGAGTATCTTTTCAAAATCATTTGAATAGTTTTTTAATTTTAATGATTTAACCCACTCTACAATAGACATTAATGAAGTAGCGACTAAAATAACTTTTGGAGATTTTACAGAGGGTAAAACCTTAACTAGATTATTTAACCCATCAATTAATGTACCCGACTGGTAATTGGGATTTATATATTTATCCAATCGATCGTCAACACTCACTGGTAATGCAAGAATTTTAGCAATATACTCTGAAGTTTTGAGAGTTCTTGAATGTGAACCTGCTACTATTAATACATCTTGATAAAAATCACTTGATGCACTGAGAGCATGAGCAAACGAATTAGAATCTTTAAAACTTTTCCAAATTTCATCTTGACTCAATGAAGTTGAACGTTTCTCAAAGTTTTGCTCAATATTAATACCAAAACCTTCAGTAAGAAAAGAGAAAACTGTTTCTGCTAAGGTTTCTGCACCCTGTTCTCCTGTTCGACTTAAATAACCAGGCGCACCCAATTCTGCTTGAGTATAAAATAAAAAGACAGATTGCATTTAATCTCCGTAATATCTTTGTTTACACATTGGTTAGTTTAAATACTCGCCATGCTTAAGTAGATATAGTATGTTAGAAGGCATAATATACAAAATATCTTTTATAAATATTTTGTAAAAATATCTCTTTAGTTTTTAATGTATTACACAAAGGGCAAGAGGCTGCATTCATGTCTGATAAAATTGAATTTGAAAACCATTATTCTGCTAGGGTTCTTATTATTATTTTTCCGAATGGATATAAAATTGAAAATGACGATGATCTTCAAAACTTAAAAAATTCATGGACAAATAACCTTAAGTCGTGGCATTCACCCTATACCTGTTTATTTGATTTAAGAAATTTTGTTATTACAAAAGAAAAAGAGCAAAGCTTTCATAAATTAATTGCCTTTTTTAAAAATTTTTTTATGAGAAAAATAATTGGATTTTATGAAGAAAATTCTAATAAAGTTAATACTGAGTTTGAAACAATTGTTGGTTTTGCGAATGCTATTGCACAAACAAATCTATCTCGAGAAAAAATTCTAGTTAGTAGTACAAATGATCTCAGAAGCAAAATTCAAATAGACAATGACTTTAATGCGCATGTTATGGAAATTAATTTTTTAGCTGATACTGATTTTGTAACTGCATCAGACATTGCTATTCTTAAATCTAAGCTACAAAATATGCTAATGCTTTGGCATACTCCCTATAGCATAATGTTGAATTGTGTAAACTGCACATTTTCTGAAGAAGCTAAACTTGAATTTGAAAAAATTGAACGATTTTTAAAAGGTTTTTTTTGTAAAACAATTATTGGGTATGCGCCAAAAAATAGAAAAGATAGTTACCCCTTTCCAACCGTTCGCTCTCGCCATCTTGCAGCTGCATCTTTGGAGAACAGCGGCCTTGAGTCTGGTGAAATTGCCAATTGCTCTACACGTAAAATTGGCACATAATATTTTAAAAATACATATATAATTAAGCTTACCAGGAGTTCGGGCAAAGGAGCTTGATGAATATGAACAAAACAAATATCGACGATGAAATATTGATGGCTTTTTCAAAAAATTCACTTCAAAAAGTATCAGAATTAAACGGTATAACCAATGTCATGCTAAGAGAGGGGCCAAAACCAGAATTTTTTGATGCAATACACAGAGCGACTACTGCTATAAAATCTTTTGCTTTAACCTGTCAACAAAATGATATTGTAAATTTTATTTCTGCAAAAATCGAGCCCGAATATGATAATTTAAGGCTTAATAAACAGAAAATAAATGATGAATTTAAAAACAGTATTAAAGAAAAAATTACCGAATTAAAAGGATTAATAACTCAGGTTGTAAAAAGTGACAATAAAGGTAACACAAATACAGTTGAACCCATTGAAATTGAAAATAATGCGTCTCATACATTATATACTGCTATAGGACAACTCAGTGTTTGGAGTTTTCATGAATTGATGAATGCACTTGCTAAAGTTCATGGTTATACAGAATTTCTTGAAGATATTGCGGAATTAATGAACAGCGATACCGAACAAGCAAAAAAAGATTTAAAAGGAATCCAGGAAAAACTAACGACTAATGTAAATCACATGTCAGGAATTATAAATAGAATTCGTTCTTTAAGAGGAAAAACAAAAATTGTAATTAAAGAACACAATATCCGATCAGTCATTAAAAATATCCAAGACATGACGCAACAACCTCCTAAAACTTTAAATTGGTCTTCTCTACATATTCCTAGTGTTGATGTAAAATTTGATCAAATTATTTTTGAACAAATATGGGTTCATTTATGGAAGTTACTTGAAGAATGGAGAACAGCAGGTACTACTACGCTATCAGTGTGTTACGGTCATTATGAAAAAAATAATAAAGCTGTAGACGAAAATTTTAAAAATTTACTTTCACTCTATATTTGGTTAGAGCCTAATAATAAAGATAAAATTGACCCATTAAGTATTAAGTATTTTAAAGAAACACCAAGACCAGATTTAGCATATGTGTTTCATTACACATCAAAAATTGCAGAAAGAATTTCTGCAAATATAACTTCTGGAAAAACAGATAATGGTATAATTGTTTTTTGTATTACAATTCCTTGTGGTGAAATCCATGTTGCGCAATCAGAAACTGGTAATTCAATTCCACAACCATTGCATATTCTAAAAATGAAAGATAATGATAAACCATTAAAAAATATTTTAATTATTGATGATGAAAAAGATTTGAGAACAATATTAAGTCTAAAAATTAGCAAAATGGGATATGGTGTATTTACTGCAGAAAACATTGAGCAAGCTAATTCTATAATTAATAACAAAAAAATTCATTTAATTATTTCTGATTTGTTTTTAAATAATGAAAGCGGATTAGATCTCTTAAAAAATCTTAATTCAACTTCATCAAAAATACCATTTATGTTTATTTCTGGAGCAAATGAAGATGATATTCCTAGATCATTGCTTGATATTTTATCAAAGTATTCCAAAGCTTTTTTAACCAAACCGATTCCAACTAATGTTTTAAAAGAAACATTAGAAAAAATATTACCTTTAGATTAAACATTAATTACAGGAACATGTATGAAACTTTATTTTAAATTTATTTTAATTTTAAACCTATTTTTTTATAATACTTCTTTTGCAAAATCAATAGATATTAATTTTACCTCACAAATAAGTGATGATGATTACAAAAAGGTTGTTGAAAGCGTAATTAATCCAACCCGCTTTCAATTTATTGAAGCCCCTTCTTCAACAACAAAAAAATTAATTGCATTAAGTTTTTCTGCTGGAGTTGGAATTTCTTTAGTATCTATACCACAATCAACAATTGATGCTATTAATGCCAATACAAATTTAAGTAATAATTTTCCTAATAGTCTTTTAATTCCTCGAATTATAGCTAAAGTTGGATTACCGGGTAATTTTGATCTCGCTATTAACTATGCCAAAATTCCGGATAATCCTATTTCTATTAGTGGTATTGGAATTCAATACGGTTTTTATAATCCGAGATTATTGCCAATTTCACTTTCAATTCGAGGAGGTTACACACAACTTACAGGATTTAGTGAATTGACTGCTAACACAAAAAGCTTAGAGGGACTTATTGGTATTTATATTCCATTCATTAAACCATACGCCGGAATTGGAAATAACTGGTCAAAATCCAATACAGAGGTAAGCAAGACTATTAGTAATCAATCTTTTAATTTAACAAAAAGTGCAGAATGGAGTCAGTTTTATTCAACAGTAGGCATTCAGTTTATATCTATTATAGGTATTGCTCTTGAAGCTCAATTTTCTTCAAATCAAACACTTTATAATGCAAAATTATCATTAGAAATTTAAAGTATAACTAGTCTCCCATCATTTAGGTAAAATTTACCTCATTAATTATTATTTACTTAATCCGAAATCACTACTAAGCATGAAGTTATTTTGCAAAGAATAATTTTATGCCACAGGAATCCAAGATGTTTTCCTGACTTTGCCATGGAGGCTTTTATTATGATTTATCAAGATTTAAAGAACAAACTAAAAGAGCTGGTTACCTCAAATTGTACGCTTCTTTGGCTTGAAGGAGCTAAACATGAGAGAGTTTTAAAAATTAAATTAACTGGTAACAAAATTATATTAAATTTATCAAACGAAATCGTAAGAGTGATTACATTTGATAGATATACATCTACTTCTGTAGGATTACAATTTTGGTCAAAAGGAAAACCAGGTGTTTTATATAAATGGGATCAGGTTTCTAATACAGATCAATTAAATTGTTTGAAAAAAACTGACAATTTTCCTGATGATGATCCCACGCCACCAGATATAGCGGCTTAAGTTTTTAGTAATTTTATTCTAAAGAGAACGACTATGAGGCTTACTGCAAAAATACTTTCATGGCTTCTTGCTTCTGTAGCAGTTGTTATGATTTTGTTTACATCATTAGCTATATATATGTTAAAGAAAAATCTTGAAGAAGAGGCATACCGTTCTCATAAATTAATTTATACATTATTTTTACCAACTGTTTCAAGATATTTATGGGAATTTGACTTAACTGGAATTAAAGAAACACTTTCTAATATTATTGAAAATAATTATGCTAATAAAATTTATATTTACGATTCTGACGCAGGAATTGTTACTTCATTATATAAAGATCCTGTAACAGGAAAAATATCCAACATTAAAGATAGCGATAAAAATGACAATTCTGATAAAATTATAACTAAAGAATATAAAGATTTAATAGTAAGCAAAGCAAATACTGAAGATTTTTTTATTTATGAAGAGAACACTACCAATGATACTTCAAGACTTATTGGTCCTATGCAACATAAAAAAGGGTCGGTTTCTAATCCATCAATCATTGGTTACTTTGTTTTAGATTATTCTACTGATAATATTACAACTGCAATCCGATCAATGATACGAGGAGTTATTATCTTATCATTTTGTATTACAATAATGCTCGTACTCTCTATTGGAGTTTTATTAAGAAAATCTTTAATAAATAATATTATTAAATTAAGCCAAGCAAGTATAAATATTACCAAAGGACTATTTACAAAAATCCAAGAATCAAAAGGTAGCAGAGATGAAATGTCTGATTTAGTCAAAAATTTTAATGCAATGATTGGACAAATTGAAGCTAATCAAGAAAATTTAAAAATATTAGCAGAAGAAGGAATAAAAATATCAAGCAAATTTAATATTAGCGATATTGCAATACAGGTTTCGGAATCACTCAATAAAATTGCAAAAATTAATCTAAACACAGAGTTTTATGTAATAAATACCTTACTCTCCTCCAACCAGTCCGAAGGTTATCATGAAATGCTAAAGCCAGGGTTTAGGAGCGTAATTAAACTTTCTCATTCGATGAATGACCCAACAAATAAAAAACGTTTCTCTATTAAGGATGGCAAAGGAAAAAGCAGCATAATTATTCAAATTGATGACCTTAGAATTGCTCATTCATTTTCATATACAGCAGCAGAATCAGTGTATAACTCCATTTTAGCTTTACAAATTAGTATTTCAAATGCTCTTGATAATATTCGCTTTGTAACAGAACAAAAAGAACAACAAAGACTCATTAGCGAACAAGAAACAGCAAGATTAGTACAAAATAATCTTATGCCCAAATTTGAGCACAGAAATGTCGGTAAATTTGAAATTGTCAATCACTTTGAGGCAGCAACAGAATGTGCTGGTGATTGGTGGAATTATTATTCACTTCCAAATGAAAAATTATTATTACTACTCGGTGATGTAACAGGGCACGGCACAGCAAGTGCATTGCTAACAGCTGTTGTAAAGGGATACTGTGATTCTATTCATATTCAACAAAGTATAACGGCAAAAGAAATTCTACAACAACTTGATTCTGTGGTGAGAGAAAGTGGTGATGGCAACAAAGTGATGACTATGTTTGCAGCCGTACTCGATCCTCAGCATGGAATAATAGAATTTTCTAACGCAGCTCACAATTTTCCTATGATAATTAAAAGAAAAAATAATGCCAAAACTGTTGAAAAATTAATTGCTCAAGGTAGGCCTTTAGGCTTTGAGCAACAATCAAACAATTCAGATAAACCTAGCGTATACTTATATGATCAAAAACAAATGAAGTTAGAAGAAGGTGATATTTTATTTATTTATTCGGATGGTTTAGTTGAAGCGGTTAATGGAAATAATGAAGAATTTAGTGAAAAACGATTGAAAAAACTACTACAAAATCAAAGTGAAAACAATGATTTGTCTAGTATTAAAAACGAGCTAATAAAAGAATTTAGGTTATTTATCCAAAATAAAAGACCAGACGATGATATGACATTTTTAATTTGTAAATTTACAAAACCTTAAAAATAAATCAGCTTTATTTAAGGTTAACAAGTTGAGTTTCTACTTCTAGCCAAAGTTCTTCACATTCATTTAATTTTTTCTTATAATTATTTAAAGAATTATTAAGCGACTCAATTTCTTGGTAATTGCTATAAGGTATTTTTTCTATTTTCAATTCAATTTCATTTATTTTACAGCTTAAATTTGTAATTTCTGCTTCAATTTTTTGCTTAGATTGAATTAAATTTAACTCATCTTTTTTAGAATTTTTACGTGATTCAGTAGTGATAACTTTTTCAAAATTATGGTTTTGTTCACTGCTACCTTCTTCGAGCTTTGCCATTTCCATACTTCTGTCTGGACTTAAGATATCTGGAAAATTTGAAAGTTTTGATAATCGCTCATAATCATCAAGTTTACCTTCAAACAACGCAAACCTCCCATCGTTTGTCATCGCAAAAATATGGGTACAAATAGAATCTATGAAATTTCTATCATGACTTACAAAAAGCATTGTGCCCTCGTACTCTTCAATGGCACTTGCAAGAATCTCTACGCTTGACATATCTAAGTGATTGGTAGGTTCATCCAATAATAAGAAATTCGCCTTTTTTAATAACAAACACGCAAGCCCAACCCTACTCTTTTCGCCCCCTGATAAAACTTTAACATATTTAAAAACATCATCGCCCTTAAATAAAAAGTTTCCAAGCACACTCCTAGCCCTTTTCTCACCAATATCATCAGACACTTCTAAAACGTTTTCTAAAACAGTTTTACTTTCATCTAAAACATCAAGCTGATCTTGAGCAAAAAAAGCGAGAGAAACATTATGGCCAAGTTCAAAATGACCATCAATGGCATTAATTTTACTTGCAATTGTTTTAAGAAGAGTTGATTTACCAATTCCATTTGGCCCAATTATTGCAATTTTTTGACCTCTTAAAACTGATAAATTTATGTTTTTTGACAGGACAAATTTTTCATAACCAATTGTCATTGAAGAAATTTTTAAAACTTCTTTACCGCTTTGAACAACCTTCGGAAGAGTAAATATGATTTCATCAATGTCATCATCCAAATCAAAAGAATCCTCAACTTCTTTCATGCGCGCAAGCATTTTCATTCGACTTTGCGCTTGCCGTGACTTAGAAGCCTTTGCTTTAAATCTATCAATAAATTTTTGAATTTCTCCAACACGTTTTTGGTGCCTTTCAAAAGCAGCTGTTTCTAACTCTAAACGTTGTTCCCTTTGCTCTAAAAATGAATCAAAATTTCCTTTATAAGGGGTAAATTTTCCATTAAATAAATGTAAAGTAATTGTTGATAATCTATTTAACAAAGCCTTATCATGCGAAACAAACAACAATGTTCCTTTAAAACTCTGCAAAAATTTTTCAACCCATACTAGACTTGGCAAATCCAAATGATTAGTCGGCTCGTCCAAAACAAGAAAATCAGGATCATTCAAAAAAACTCTGGCTAATTCTAGGCGCATTCGCCATCCACCAGAAAGTTGTTTGGGATGTTTTGATAACTGAGATCCTAAAAATCCAAGTCCAACTAATATTCCTTTTGCTCTAGCTTGTAAGGCATACCCTCCTAATTCACGAAATTGCGTTTCAATAATTTCAAATTTTTTATGTACTTCTTCACAATAATTATGCTCCATTTCATGTAAAACCAAATCAAGCCTTTGTTTTAATTCTCTTAGTTTTACAGCGCCATCAATACATTCGTCTAATATAGTTGCTTTAGGATTAGGATTTGGCTCTTGCGGCAAGTATCCAAGATTTAATTTACTAGGTTTAAGAATATCACCTTTATCAGGCTCTTCTAACCCACAAATTATATTTAATAGAGTTGATTTTCCAGCACCATTAGGTCCAACTAATGCAATTCTTTCTCCCTCAGGAAAGTGGTATGTAGAATTTTGGAAAAGAACTTTTTTACCATAAGACTTATATAAATTATCAATACGAATCATTTAACTATTCCACTCCAAAATTATCATTTTTACTTTCTAGCCACATAACAAACTCATGCAATGCTACTTTTTGATACTCCAAAATCTCGTTAAAGATTTCGTGCCCAGCGCCTTGAATAACTTTTAAGCTAGTACCATTGTTATTAAAATATGAAACATACTTTTTTGTCTTTTCGACATCGACAAGCTTATCATCAGATGCCGCTACAATTTTTATAGGATTTTTTATCATTTGAATAGCATTTATTATTTTAGATTCATCAACAGCACTTAAAAATATATAGCCCATTCTAGCAGAAATAAATTTTAAAATTTCTTTATCACTTTGTGCTGCTTGATTATTTTTAGGGTTATTAGAAAGACTATTTGGTGAAATTCCAGTTGGAACAAATAGATTTGGCAAATACTTTGACAAATTGTTAGCAATTAATTTTTTCCATTTAGGTATCTTCTGTTTTACGCTATAACAAGGAGAACTTAAAAAAACATTTAAAGAAGAATAGTTCATATGAGCCAATGCATATGTAACAAGAAGTGAACCAAAGCTATGGCCAAGTAAACCAAAAAATTTTTTATTATTTGCATTTATATTAAAAATTTTTTTAACATGGTCACACATAAAAATTATATCTAAAATAAAAGCATGCAAATTTTCAGCATCTCCTCGAAGAGGACCTGATCGTCCATGCCCCCTGATGTCAAAAATTGCGAAAGCAAGATTTTTAGAGCAGACAATTTCTGCTAGATGCGAATATCGCCCACTATGCTCTCCAAAACCATGAACGGCAAGGACAACGCCATCTGGTTTTATTTCTAACTGGTTCTTAATTGCAGGCGTATATAACCTAAAAAACAATTGATTTCCGTCGAAACTTTTGATTTTTTCAGTATATTCTTGAAACATCGCATATACCCCCCTTGCTTCAAATTTTCCTACAAATTTTTAGATAGCTGCAATGTTTTCACACAACATTCCAATGAAAACAAAATATCCTGTAAAAGAATTTATTAAAATTTCCTTAATCTGCACTAAGGAGACAACCATGCTACGAAGCTTAAATACAGCTGCGACAGGAATGGACTCACAGCAAAAATTAATTGATACACTATCCAATAATATGGCTAACGTAAATACCATAGGATTTAAAGCCAGTAAGGCATATTTTCATGATCTTCTTTATCAAAATATTCGCGCTCCAGGCCTACAGACAACGACAGGAGTCATTGCACCAAGTGGCATTCAAATTGGAAATGGCTCTAAAATCGTTGCGGTAGAAAAAACGTTTGAGGAAGGAGCAATTAAAATTACAAACAAAGATACAGATATGGCAATTATGGGTAAAGGTTTTTTTAGAATTCAATTGCCTGATGGTAACATTGCATATACTCGTGACGGTACATTTCGCCGATCGGCTGATGGCAGAATAGTCACTTCAGAAGGTCTTCCATTAATTCCAGAAATTGTTGTTCCAGCAAACACTCTTCATCTTAATATCGGAATTGATGGTATTGTCACAGCAAAAGTAAGTGGAGAACAAGAACCAAGAAATCTTGGTCAAATCACTCTTGCAAACTTTATCAACCCTGCAGGTTTGAATTCAATGGGAAGAAACTTATACACAGCGACTCAAGCTTCTGGAGAAGCCATAGTTTCTATACCTGGTGAAAATGGACTTGGAACCATTGATCAAGGAGAACTCGAAACCAGCAATGTAAATATTGTTGAAGAAATGGTGCAACTTATTGTTGGACAAAGAGCATATGAATTAAACAGTAAAGTTATTAAAACAGGCGATGAAATGCTTTCATCTACTAACCAAATGAAATAGCAGGATTACATGAACGCTATAGCATCTCCTCCAGCCATATATGTTGAATACAAATCACTCTCAAATAATCCTGAGATTTTAGAAATTCAAAAAGATATTTTAGTTCAATTTATTAAAGCAAATAAACATGAAAATAGCTTAGTAGTTGAAAATACTGATAATATAAACGAAGTGATAAATAAAAATACGGTACTGAGCATAAAATGCATAAGTTGTCAGATAAATAATAGTAATCTTTATGAAATTATCCCAAATTCAATACGTAAAATTAAAAATAATTTTGTAACAGAATACCGATTTGATCTTAAAAATTCTATTGAGCAAAAATTTTCGTGGCATATAGAAATTATGGAAAAAAAGAACATATACTATATTGTAGCAAAACAGACTATTAATCCAAATATGATAATTTTTGAAAAAGACTTAGAAATATTAAGGTGCACTTCTGGAGAAAACAAATTTACGCCTAAATATCCTTTTATAGAATTGAAAGAAGCTCAAAAACAATTAAATTTTTATAATAATAAAAAAACATCTCAATTTTTATCAATAAAGCAAGAAATTGAGCCAAAAAGTCTTTCTCAAGAAATTTTAGTTAGAGCAGGAGAAATAATAAAAATAATCTATTCACCAAAAGATTCATTAGTATTGCAAACTATGGGAAAATCTTTGTCTAATGGTGGACGTGGCGAGTTAATTCGTGTTCAATTAACCGACTGGCATGATAAAGGCTTCGTTCCACATTCAACAAAAAGAATTATAGAAGGTATTGTCATCGCGCCAAGCGAGGTTGAATATGCAGCAAACTAGTAAAAAATATAAGTATTATAAACTATTAGATGAAATTAGTCTACAAGATGAAGAGGGATATGTAGAAAACATAAAAAATAAACTACATGAAGAAATTAAAAAACAAAATAAAAATCCAATTAAAAATCAAAAAAATAAAAAAAATAGTGTTTGGATTACTGCAATAGAACGCTATTTAAGATCTATTGAATATGCTTTTGACAAAGGGAATTTAACAAGTAAAAAAGTATCTTTAGCACTAGATAAAATTCCAGAACCTACTTCTAAAAAATTTGTGCTACGTTTTACAATTGTTTTTTTTATTATAGTACTTTTAGTTTTTTTTACAAGTTGTAAAGCATATTCACAAACAAGTACTTTGCAAAATACTAATAACAACACTTCCAATAAAACTGATAATTTAAAAAACCAAGAACAGATTTTTATTAAAAGAGAAAATTTACAAATAAAAAATAAAGAAGCGGGTTCAAGCACAGGAAGTATTTGGGCAGATTCAACGCAGCCCAAAGGCCTTGTTACAGATTATCAACCTACGCATATTGGAGACGTCATTAATGTTACAATTCCTGAAGATTTACAATTTACACCTCCTGCAGATCAAGCCAATGCAGCAAACGCACAAAAATTTGACCCAGTAAAATCATTAAAATTTGAAGTCATCGGCATTGAACCGGGAGGAGATGTTTTTTTAAGAGCTACAAAAAATTATGTCAGTGAAACAGGAGAAAATCGCTCAATTTTAGTAATGGCTAAAATGCCGCAAAGAAATCTTAATAAATTTGAAATTAGTGCAAACGAGCTTACACAAGTTGCAGTCAACGCAAACATTAATGGGGCAACTTCCGACTACTCATACTCGGGTTGGGATAAAATTGTTTCTCGAAAAGTTTCTGGTTTTGCGCCTGATTTAAACTCAATGGCAACGGCTCTTGAAGGAAAAACGAAAGAGCTAGAAACCCAACAAAAATCTTTAAAAGATCAACAAAAAAGCTTACAAGAAGAAGCGGATAGGCTTAAAAAAGATAGAGAAAGACTCAATTCTGAAACAGCTAAAGCAAAACAACTTTTGGACTCTGCAACAATTGTTGATACACCAAGTGATGGCGGTAAAGGCGGAAATAATAAATCACAAAATAATAATCAATCAGGAAGTAATAATAAATAATAAACTTTTATGTTAAGGTGATTCAATTGTCTAAGAAGAAAGAATATTATTACAACTATATAATTATATTGTTTACAACTATCTTTACTCTATTTTTTTTAGATAAAAGTTATACATTAGAAGCAGAGCTTTCTGTCAGAATTAAGGACCTAGTAGAAGTAAAAGGTGTCCGAACTAACCCACTTTCTGGTTTAGGAATTGTTGTTGGCCTTCAGGGTACAGGTGATAGTAAAGCAAGCATTGCGACAAATAAAGCAGCAGCACTGATGATAAATCGTTTAGGAATTACTGTAACACCACAAGAAGTTATTACAAAAAATATTGCTGTTGTTATTGTTACAGCAGACTTACCTCCATTTGCAAGAATAGGAGATAAAATTAACATAAGAATTTCAAGCATAGGTGATAGCACGAGCCTAGAAGGTGGAACGTTACTTTTAACAAGCCTTAGCGCTGCTGATGGACAAGTTTATGTAACTGCTCAAGGTAGTATTAGCCAAGGAACTTCTATGGCTGGTAACGAAGGTGGAGCCGGACAACCAGCAAAAAATACAACCCCAAAAACTGTATCGTTAGCATTAAGTGGAATTGTTGAAAAAGAGTTTTTATCTACTTTTATAAATAATAATAAAATTGAATTAAGCTTAAAAAAAGCAGACTTTACAACTGCAAATAGAATAGCCAAAACACTGAATGATTATTTTGGAGAATTTATTGCAGATCCTATTAATAGTGGAATGATTTCAATAAAAATTCCAAGTAGTGTATCAAGAAACAACCCAAGTTTTAACCCAGTCGCATTTATGTCAATATTAGAACAAGTAAAAGTCACACCAGATTCTATTGCTTTGGTTGTTATCAACGAAAGAACTGGCACCATTATTTCTGGTAACAATGTCACAATTGAGCCAGTGGCAATTAGCCATGGACGACTTGAAGTTCAAATTGGAAAGAAAAATAACAAGGTTAACGAATTACCAAGCTCAACAACTGTTGGAGAACTCGTAAGAGCACTAAATACCTTAGGTGCTGGTCCAAAAGATATTGTATCAATTTTACAAACACTTGAAGCTGCTAATGCGCTAAGAGCTCAAATTAAACTTTTATAATAGGAGTTAAATATGAGAATAAATATTATGGATAATCTTTTATTTAAAAAAACAATACCATCAGAAAAAGAAACAGTAAATCCAAAGATAAAGGAAGCAGAAACAGTTGCTAAGGAATTTGAAACAATTTATTTAGATATGATGTTAAAAAGCATGAGACAAACCGCTAAACCTGAAAATGAATCCAATGCTCATGATATTTTTCAGAGCATGCTTGATAGCGAATATTCAAAAATTATGGCTGAATCACAAAGCTTTGGAATAAGAGATTTAATTCTCAATTGGATGAAAGATAATGATCCTTCATTAAATCCAAGTATAAAAATATTGAATAGTCAAAATTTAAACACAGATAATAATGAATTGTTTGAATCAAAAAAAGTAATTGAAAACATGAAATCCAAATCTTTATTCACTAAGCTTGCACTTCAAAAATACAAAATAGACTAACCAAACATTTTAAATATCAGATATGGATAAACCAGAGTCTGTAATAATAAATGCAGACAAAGAAAAACCAAATGAATCAGAAATTTCAATTGAAAAATCATGAACATTTTCATCACCCAAACCATGCTCTGTGTTTTTAGTAATTAATGTTTCTCCTCCATCAAACGAAAACATAAAACCTTTATTTGTTGCAAAGTAGATTGTTGTACCAACTTTCTTAATTGCAGAAACTTGATAGTTTGATAAACTTGTTAAACTACGATATGTTTTACCATTATCTAAAGTCACCCAAACTCCATCTGTTGTACCAAGAAAAATTTCATCTGCATTTTTATATACACATAATACTTTATGACTATTCGTTTTATTTTCAAAAACTTCTTTAAAAACATGATCCTCTTTGGCAGAAAAAACTTTTCCTCGCTCTGTGGTGTGATCCCCGAAAAGTGGACGGTTAAATATCATAATTTTTTTCATACTCTAATGGTGCAAGATAATCAAGGGCAGAGTGCGCACGAATTCGAT
>QOVW01000099.1 GCA_003339605.1 Spirobacillus cienkowskii
AAACCCCTTACGAAGCTTAAACTCTACTCAAACTCTCACACTCGGCTTCCGTCCCGCACTCTGTTTCTGCTCTCTTCTCTTGTCAAATAACTTGTTCTCCACTTTTACACTCACTTAAGCTCTTGGAGCTTTGCTTGTGCACTAGCGGCGAGAACACCTAGCTACACAACCCAGATCAACTTGTCAAATCTTTCTTGAAAAAAATTTTAAGAGCCAACTAAATTTCTGCAAGTTATTGAAATTGTACGTAAATATAAAAAGTAATTTTTATCTACCTCAGAACTTCGATGTTCACCCATCGTTAAATAGTTTGTTAGACCCCCAAAAACCAGTTCACCTAAACTTAAAATGTAGTATTAAATTCAATAATTTAACTAATAATTAACAATAGTCTAAAACTAAATTATCCGTTTGTATTTTATTTTGTAGATATGGAAAACATTATTTGATAAAGCAACGACATGTGTGTGAAACAACCTAACTATTAAATAATTATGGAGCACAATATGACAACAATACTTGATGACAAGGAAATGTCAGTATTTTCAAAAAAAATAACGTTAAACGCGTTAACCTTTGATGATGTGCTGTTACTTCCAAATTATTCTGAGGTGCTTCCCCACGAAGTAGAAGTTAGATCTTACCTTTCTAAAAAGATTAAATTGCAAAGCCCAATAATATCAGCCGCAATGGATACTGTCACAGAACATAAACTTGCAATAGCTATGGCAAGATTAGGTGGACTGGGTATTATTCACAAAAACTTACCCCCCGAAGTTCAAGCCGAAGAAGTAAAGTTAGTTAAGCGCTCTGAAAGCGGTGTTGTAACAAACCCAATAACAGTTACACCAGATGATACAATTTATTCCGCTAAAGCACTTATGGCCAACAAAAAAATTTCTGGTCTACCTGTAACGGAGAATGGAAAATTAGTTGGACTTGTCACTGGACGTGACATTCATTTTGAGACACAAGAAAATAAAAAAATTAAAGAAATTATGACTGAAAGATCAAAACTTATCGTCATTCACAAAAAACAAAATACCTCTTCACTTGAAAACAATCTATTTGATGAGGCAAAATTTCTTTTACAAAAACATAGAATCAAAAAACTTCCAATTGTCGATGAAAACAATCTTTTAGTTGGCTTAATTACACGCAGAGATATCGAAAATGCGGTCAAACACCCACTTGCAAGCAAAGATTCTTCTGGAAAGCTGCTGGTTGGCGCAGCGGTTGGCGTTACTTCCTTTGATATTGAGTACAGAATACCAATTCTTGTTGATGCAGGTATTGACGTTCTTGTTATTGACACTGCGCATGGGCATAGCAGGGGAGTTATTACAACTGTAAGTCAAGTTAAGCAGCAATTCGGAAATAAAGTTTCTATAATTGCAGGTAATATTGCCACAGGAAACGCTGCCAAAGCTCTTGCAGATGCCGGAGCAGACTGCGTAAAAGTAGGCATTGGTCCAGGTTCAATTTGTACCACAAGAATTGTCGCAGGAGTTGGGGTTCCACAAATCACAGCAATAGCAAGTGTTGCCGAGGCTTTAGCAAATACAGATGTAAAAATTATTGCAGATGGCGGAATAAAATATAGTGGAGATGTTATTAAAGCTCTTGCTGCGGGCGCTCATACAGTTATGTTAGGAGGTCTCCTTGCTGGAACAGATGAAGCACCGGGAGAAAGAATAAACTTTCAAGGAAAAGTTTATAAACGCTATAGAGGCATGGGCTCATTAGGAGCAATGAAACAAGGCTCCAAAGACCGCTATTTTCAAGGGACACAAAGCGATAATAATAAATTAGTTCCAGAAGGAATAGAAGGTCAAGTTCCATACAAAGGTCCGCTTTGCGATGTTATCCACCAATTAGTTGGTGGCATTAGAGCTGGTATGGGCTACACGGGAGCTGCTAATATTTTAGATCTTCATAAAAAAGCAGAATTTGTAAAAATTACTTCCGCAGGTCTAAGAGAAAGCCATGTTCATGATGTTAATATTACCGAAGAAGCACCCAATTATAGTTTAAGTAAATCTTAAAAATTATATATAATATTATATTTATTAATTTTAATTCGAGGAATTATTATGATACTCGTCGTAGACTTTGGCTCACAGTTTACACAGCTTGTTGCAAGAAGAATAAGAGAACTTCAAGTTTATTCTGAAATTGTCCCTTTTAAGCTTGCAAAAAATAGAATTATAGAACTGCAACAACAAAAAATTCTTAAAGGAATTATTTTTTCGGGAGGCCCTCATAGTGTTTATGAGCATGAAGCTCCTAATATTGATTTTGATATTGAAAAAGCAGACGTGCCAATACTTGGCGTTTGTTATGGCCTACAATTGATTAACTATATGCTTGGAGGAAAAGTTACTCCATCAAAAAATAGAGAATATGGCTTTGAAAAAATTAAAGTCTCTCATGAAATTAATTCCAACAACCCTCTTTTTTCAATTAAAAACAATGAAGACAGTATTGTATGGATGAGTCATGGTGATGAAATTGAAACTCTTGCCCCTAATCTTGTTTGTGATTCAATTACAAGAAATAATGTGATTTCTTCTTTTCATCACAAACGTCTTCCTATATTTGGAGTGCAGTTTCACCCTGAAGTAGAACATTCAATTATTGGTAAAGAAGTACTAAAATATTTTGTTACAAATATTTGCCAAAGTAATAGCAATGAATGGGATAGCGCAACACAAATTGAACGCGCCGTTAACTTAATAGCAGAAGCAGTAAACAGCGAAGGCAAAGATACTCAAGCAATATGTGCACTGAGTGGAGGAGTTGACTCATGCGTAGCTGCAGTTTTAGCACAAAAGGCGCTTGGAAATAGGCTACAATGTTTGTTTATTAACAATGGCTTACTTCGAAAAAATGAATATGAAGAAGTTTTAGAAAGATTTAAAAAAGATTTAAATTTAAATGTACGGGGTGTTGATGCTTCAAAATTATTTTTATCGCGCTTAAAAGAAGTTAGCGATCCTGAAACAAAAAGAAAAATAATTGGCAATACATTTATTGATGTATTTGAATCTGAAACAAAAGATTTGCCTCGGGTTAAATTTCTTGTTCAAGGCACCCTCTATCCTGATGTTATTGAATCCGTTTCAATACACGGCACAAGCGTTACAATTAAAACTCACCATAATGTTGGTGGCTTACCTGAAAAAATGAAATTTAAATTAATTGAACCATTAAGAGAGCTTTTTAAAGACGAAGTAAGACGTCTTGGTGCAAAACTAGAGATTCCTCAAGATATGTTATCAAGACACCCGTTTCCTGGACCAGGCTTAGGTATTAGAGTTCTTGGTGAAGTGAGTGAAGAAAGGCTTAAAGTATTGCGAGAAGCGGATGCTATTTTTATTGCAGAGCTAAAAAAGCATGATCATTACAATACAACATGGCAAGCATTTGTAGTGCTTTTGCCAGTAAATACCGTGGGTGTTATGGGTGATGGTAGAACATACGAAAACGTAGCCGCACTTCGTTGCGTAACAGCAACCGATGGAATGACCGCTGATTGGAGCAAATTACCATACGAATTTTTAGCACACGTTTCTTCAAGAATTATAAATGAAGTTAAAGGAATTAATAGGGTGGTGTATGATATTAGCACAAAACCACCAGCAACCATTGAGTGGGAGTAGAAATTTTTAGTTTACAACACCATGGAAGTATTGAATGTGAATTATATTTTTAGCAAACCGTTTTTAAAGTGGGCTGGAGGCAAACACAAGCTTGTGCCTATTATTAGTGAAAAATTGGGAGACGGAAAAAGATTAGTAGAACCCTTCGTAGGAAGCGGTGCTGTTTTTATGGGCACTAATTTTAAGAGTTATTTACTTTGCGATACGAACAATGATTTGATTGATTTGTATAATAACTTAAAATTTCATCCTGATAAATTGATTAACGAAGTTATTAAATTGTTTAATATTGAAAATAATGCTGAAGAACGTTTTTATGAAATAAGAAATAAATTTAATGAAGTTAAAGATTCAAGTATTGAAAAATCTGCTATGTTTGTTTATTTGAACAAACATTCTTTTAATGGATTATGCAGATACAATTCAAAAGGTAAGTTCAATGTTCCATTTGGACGTTATAAAACAGTAACAGCTCCTATTAATGAAATGAAATTATTTGCAGCAAAGTCGGAATTTGCTCTATTTGAATGTTGCGATTTTATAGATACTTTTAAAAAATTAAGCCAGGGAGATATTGTTTATTGTGACCCTCCTTATGTACCCATTTCAATAACATCTAATTTTACATCATACCACGCGAATGAGTTTGGCAAAAAACAGCAGCAAGAGTTAGCTAATTGCGCAATCAATGCTAAAAATCAAGGGCATACAGTTGTGATCTCTAATCACGACACAATATTTACAAGAGAAATATATGCCAATGCTAAGATAGATGCCTTAACTGTGAGACGTAGCATATCAAGCAAAGCAAAAACACGAGGTAATGCTCATGAGTTGCTGGCTACTTTTTGATATTCAGAATTTTTTGTGCGACCGCCACTAGATTGCATAATGATTTATCTCGTATAATGTCATTTAGCCTAGAGAGGGCTCAAAAAATTAGTGAGGGCACATAACCCATGGATGATAATAAAAGAAACATCATTCAAGAAACATACGAATTGTATCAAAAAGTACGCAGCTACGATATTTCAAAATTTGTTCCAGAAATTGAAAAACTAACTGCTGTTATTATTACTAAAAATGAAGAAAAAAATATCGCCCGTTGTCTAGATTCCTTAAAATTTGTTGATGAAATCATTGTTGTAGACTCAGGCAGCACTGATAAAACTAAAGAAATTGTTTACTCATACAAAGATGTTATTCTTATTGAAACCGAATGGTATGGATTTGTACAAAATAAAAGAATTGGAATTGAAAAATCTTCTAATAATTGGATTCTTTGGGTAGACGCCGATGAAGTTGTACCCGAAGAACTTGCCAACGAATGGAAAACCCGTATTCATCAAGGCACCTTTCATGAAACTGGCGCAATTGATTGTCCTAGAAAAACTTTTTTCTTAGGGCATTGGGTTAAACATAGTGGCTGGTATCCAAATAGAGTTATCCGTTTTTTTGCTCGCCATCGTTCTGATCTCAGCGATAACATTCTTCACGAAAGTGTTATACCTAGAAAAGGTTACGTTGTAGAACATTTTAAAACAGATTTACTTCATTACTCTTACAACTCTTTATATCAATATTTTGATAAAATGAATAAATATGGTTACGCTGGCGCAAAAGAACTTATTAGAAAGAAAAAATTTATCCTTTTTCCTCATTTGTTTTTTGAGCCAATTTGGACTTTTTTTAAATTTTATATTTTAAAAAGAGGATTTCTTGATGGAAGAATTGGTATAATTATCTGTATGGGTGCAGCATTTTCTAACTTTATAAAATATGCTAACTATTTTTTCTTAAAAAAATATAAATACGTCGATATTGAAGAAAAAAAAGATTAATATATGATGGAAGAAAAAAAAATTCTAATTAGCAGAATTGATAATATTGGGGATGTTGTTTTAACTTTACCTATAGCGGGAGCAATAAAAGAACATTTTCCTAATTCAAAAATTTTCTTTCTTGGCAAATCTTATACTAAACCTATAATTGAAAGTTGTTCACATATTGATTGTTTTTTAGATTGGGATCAAATTTTATCTAGCAATAATTTTAAATTATTAAAAAACAATGATATTGATACCGTTATACACGTATTTCCAAATAAAAAAGTTTCACAATTATCAAAAGAAATTGCTATAAAAACAAGAATAGGCACTAATAGACGTTTTTTTCACTGGTTATATTGCAATAAATTTGTTAACTTAAGTAGAAAAAATTCTTCTTTACATGAAGCTCAACTAAATTTAAAATTATTAAAACCTATTGGTATAAAAAAAATTCCTACATTAAAAGAAATTCCAAATTATTATGGTTTAAATAAAATTAAACCATTACCAGGAAAATTTTTAAATTTACTGGATAACAATAAATTTAAATTAATATTACACCCTAAATCTAAAGGAAGTGCTAGAGAATGGGGAATTAATAATTTTATAGCTTTAGCAAATTTGTTACCTAAAGATAAATTTCAAGTATTTTTTTCTGGAAATAAAGAAGAATCTAATATAATTAAAAACCAAATCATCCCTAATTGTTTAAATTGCATTGATGTATCAAACTTATTTAATTTAGAAGAATTTATTTCGTTTATATTTTTATGTGATGGACTTGTTGCAAATAGCACGGGTCCTCTTCATATTGCAGCGGCATTAGGTAAGCACACAATTGGCCTATATCCACCTATTGAATCAATGTCAGTAAAAAGATGGGGTCCAATTGGAAAAAAAGCACAATTTATAACAGGAATTCCAAAAAATAACTCTATCTATTGTAACCAAATTTGTTCTAATCAAAACTCTTGTTTATGCATGGCGTCAATTTTACCAAATCTTTTAAAAGAAAATATACTAAAATGGTATTTAAACAATTAAGTTGATTATAATAAATTATTTTCGTAAACTTCTATATTATAAACTTTTTCAATTTGATTCATATTGAGAGTCAAATTGAAAAAGTTTACTTAATAATTTTACCATGGAGATAATAAATGGACTATAAAATTAAAGATATCTCGATTGCAGATTTAGGTAGAAGACAAATAGAACTTGCTGAAAAAGAAATGCCAGGACTAATGAGCTTACGAGAAAGATATGGAAACTCAAAGCCACTCAAAGGAGCCAGAATAGCAGGCAGTTTGCATATGACGGTTGAAACAGCTGTATTAATAGAAACTCTGAAAGTACTTGGCGCAGAGCTACGCTGGGCAAGTTGTAATATTTTTTCAACAGTTGATGCAGCTGCTGCGGCAATTGCTGCTGCAGGAATTCCTGTTTTTGCGTGGAAAGGCGAGACAGAAGAAGAATATATATGGTGCATTGAGCAAACTCTAAAATTTGCAAATGACAAAGGACCAAACATGCTTCTTGATGATGGTGGAGATCTTACAGCGTTGGTTCATAAAAAATTCTCGCATCTTTTAAAAGACATCAAAGGAGTTTCTGAAGAAACAACTACAGGCGTTCATCATCTCCATCAAATGGCGCAAAAAGGTGAATTAAAAATACCCGCAATTAATGTTAACGACAGTGTAACTAAAAGTAAATTCGACAATCTCTATGGCTGCCGTGAGTCTCTTCCTGACGGTATTAAACGTGCGACAGATGTTATGATTGCTGGGAAAACAGTTTTGGTAGCAGGTTACGGTGATGTTGGTAAAGGCTGCGCACATTCAATGAAATACCATGGTGCAAGAGTACTTATTAGCGAAATTGATCCAATTATTGCACTACAAGCTGCAATGGAGGGATACCAAGTTGTTAAAGTAGAAGATGTTATTAAAGATGTGCATATTTTTGTAACAGCTACAGGTTGCTGCGATATCATTTCAGCTGAACATATGTCAAAAATGAGAGATCAAGCAATTGTATGTAACATAGGGCACTTTGATGTGGAAATTGATGTGGCTGGCTTAAAAAACACTAAAGGAATAAAACAAATTAACGTAAAACCTCAAGTGGATAAATACCGTTTCCCAGATGGACATGAAATTATTTTGCTTGCCGAAGGTAGACTTGTAAATTTAGGGTGCGCTACAGGGCATCCAGCATTTGTTATGAGTACGAGCTTTACAAATCAAGTGTTAGCACAAATTGAATTGTGGCAAAATCAAAATAAGTATCCAATTGGAGTTTACACACTTCCGAAAAAGCTAGACGAAGAAGTAGCTCGATTACATCTTGAAAAGCTCGGAGTTAATTTAACAAAACTAACCAATAAACAAGCAGAATACTTAAATATAAGCATTGAAGGTCCTTATAAACCAGATACTTATAGATACTAATTATTTTTTTGAAACAAAAATAATTGCCGTAATGATAAAAAATACAGAAATACATTCATGAAGCTGGATTGTTTCATTAAAAATTATATACCCCCAAAATAATCCAGCAAGTGCAACTATACAACCAACTAAACTATAAAACACAGGACCAGCAACTCTTAATAATTCAAAAAATAAAATATAACCAATGCTTGAAAGCACAATTTCTATTAAAATAAACAAATCTGGAGTATTAAGTGGAAAATAAATAGGATGAAATGATCTGTTTAAGAACACTACAGGAGAAATTAAACATGATGCTGCAATAAGCATCCCTGCAGATAACGCTAAAGACGTTGATTCCTTAGGACGCAATTTAACCATAAATACAGTACAAGATGCCAATAGAATAGGAGTTAAAAAAGCAAATATCATCCAATAAAATTGAGTATAATTTGATAATTTAGGAAAAAACAAAATAAACAATCCAATAAAACCAAAAACTATTCCATTAAATCTAAACCAAGTAAATTGTTCTATTTTAAAAAAAATTGCTAAAAAATACGTTATAATTGGAGAGGTATTAACAATCAATCCTAAAATTCCAGATGGAACATTAACAGCTGAAAAATACATAGTTAAATTTGGCAACGCTATACCCAAAAGCCCACAAATAAAATAAAAGAATAAATGCTGCTTATTAAATTTGGGTAAAGAACGACTTTGAATAACTGAAACTAATAAAACCAAAATTGCAGGACCTAAGGATTGCCAAAAAGCATACCCCAAAGGAGTTACACCACTTCCCATTGCAAATTTTGCAATGGAAAAACTAGTTCCCCAAGTAAATCCTAACAAAAAAAGTAAAAAAAATGGGTAAAAATTATTAGATCTTAAAGCAATTAACATTTTATTCCTTTAATGAATTATAAAAAATTTTCTCAGCATAAAACCCTGAACTGAAATTTTAGGAACAACTAAAGCGACTTTAACGCCACACATTATTGCTTCTTTTAAAAGATTAGAGTAAAGAGGATCGATTTCGTGTGCAGTACGAAAATTATTTTTTAATACAATTTCATCAACATCATTCCCTCTCATCATTACAAAAAAAAGCCAAGCATCATCACCATTTTTTTTAGCATTCATTAAGTCTTTGATATGCTTTTGACCACGTTCAGTAACTGCATCAGGAAAAGCCCAGCAATTATTTATTTTTAAACTAACACTTTTAACTTCAATCCAACATTTTTTATCATGTTTTTTTGATAACAGACAAAAATCAAATCGAGTCTCTTTAGTAAACACTGCTTCTCTCTTAAAAGTTTCCCATAATTGAAATTCTTCGTAAGGAAACAAACACTCTTGAAAAACACGTTGTTTATTTTTATTAATTGTCATCGACAATAACTGTTCAATAAACTGATTAGCTCTCGAAGTATTTAAACATGCCAAACCATCTTCTAACTGCAAAAGCTCAAGAGAATATCGAAGTTTTCTTTTGGGATTTAGAGAATCTAATATATAGGCAGGAGTATTTTCAATAAGACAACTCCTCATACTACCGCTATTAGCGCAATGAACAGTAAGTACCTCATCACTTTTTAATTTTACATCAACAAAAAATCTTTTATATCTTTTTAAAAATTTACTTTTTATTAATTCATTTTGATACTTAAGTATAAACATTTTAATTCATTTCAGAAGAGTCTGGATTATTATAATTTCTACTAGCATACATTTGTTTTATTTTATTAATAGGAACAAAATAACTTGAGTTGCAATAATGACATTTCATTTCAATATCTTCTGATTTATTAATAATATCCGTTAACTCTTCAAAAGAAAGTGTAATTAAGACTCCCTCTACCCTTTCTTGAGAACAACTACAAACAAACTTTGGATTAATACTTTTTATTGGTTTTAATTCTCCAGGAATTAGTTTTTTTGCTAGCACATCTGCATCGCTATTTTCAAGAAACAAATCTTTCATTGATGATAAATGATTTATATGATTTTTTAATTCATCAGAAATATCTTGTGGTATGCCAGGCAATTCCTGATAAATGACTCCAAACGCATTAATTTTTCCATCATCGGGATTTATCCAACTGCTAATTTTTAAACAAGTATTCATTTGATAACTGGACATTAAATGCTCATTTAAAGCAGTTTCTATTGAAGTAATTTTAGATACAGTCAGCCCCTGAGATAATGTATTTTTGTTTCTTTGTGAGCGCATAGAACGCACCTGAAGCTCAGGAAAATTATTATTTCCTGAGTCAAGACTTTTAACAACATCAGAGGTTTCATTACATTCAATATATCCGCGTGTTTCTGCTTGAAAAGAGGTCTCTGTACCAATTGTAAAATCACTTCCACAATGAATTCGTAAATTTATACGCTCTTCATAATCTAGAATAGATGAGAGCAAAACACTTCCCAGTAGCGCATCAGATAGTAACAGTGCTCTTTGGGGATTTAAATTATGAAGATTTCTTGCTTCTTCTGCTAGATTACTTAAATGCAGCATACGGTAACAATAAAAAACTTTTGTATCCACCCCAAAAAATAAATAATCTTGAAACATTAAAAACCTCCAAATGAACGCAGTGACCTCAAAAAGCCTTAAAAAAAGCTTTTAATGTGTGCTTAATATAACAAAGTTTAAGAAATTTCGAGAAATAATTGAAAAAGTAAGATTTTTAACTAATATAGCCTAATAAAGCAAGTTTATCGTTCAAAACCGATTAACACGCTAATATAAAAAAGGAAAAACATGAAAATTCTTGTCTCAGGTGGTGCTGGGTACATTGGTAGTACAATTTGCTCTGCCCTTGAAGACTCAGGGTATAAGCCAATAATCATTGATTCCCTGGTTACTGGAAAAGTGGAGTTTGTTAAAAATCGTATCTTTTACCATGGTGATATTGCTGATTATAAAATTTTAGAAAAAATTTTTTTTGAACATCCAGATATTGAATATGCAATTCATTGCGCTGCATTAATAGTTGTTCCAGACAGCATTGTAAAGCCTTATGAATATTATAGAGAAAATGTTGCAAAATCCAATGAATTTTTTAAACAATTATTAAATTTTGGATGTAAAAAATTAGTTTTTAGTAGCTCGGCTTCTATTTATGATACACCTCCAAATTTTGTTGTTACCGAACAATCATTTATAAAACCTTGTAGTCCCTATGCAAAAAGTAAATTTATGATGGAATTAATTTTACAAGATTTTTGTTCGGCATATTCTGGAATGAAAGCTGTTTCTTTAAGATATTTTAACCCTATTGGTGCGGATCCCAAAATGAGATCAGGAAGCCATCATTCAAATCCTTCTCATGTTTTAGCAAAACTAATAAGTACTGCTCAAGGTAACGAAGCTGAGTTCAATATTACTGGAGTCAATTGGCCCACAAGAGACGGTAGCGGTATTAGAGATTATATTCATGTTTGGGACTTAGCAGAAGCACATGTTAAGGCTATTGAAAATTTTGATACTATATTTGTAAAACAAAATAATCCATACTGCGTAATTAATCTTGGAACAGGCAAAGGTGTGACGGTAAAAGAGTTACTCTCTGCATTTGAAAATATATATGGCAAAACAATACCGAAAAAAGAAACAGATCCAAGACCAGGAGATATTGCGGGCTCTTATGCAAATGCAGATTTAGCTCATAAATTGCTAAATTGGAAAGCCAAATTAGAAATTGAAAGAGGAATCTATGATGCATTAAAATGGAATAAAGAGAAAAATAATATTTTTAAACCAAATTAGTTTTTTATAATTTATTTTAAATTTTGATTAAAACTCTCATAAATAGAAATACCATCGATATTCCAATTTCCTTTTTTCATAGCCTTAACAAGCTCCGAACTTTGAGCTCTTCCAGCTAAAAAGTGCAAATTTCTTAAAAAAATTAATGCATCAAATACACTAGATTCTAAGATTAAATTTTTTAACTTTCCATTTAAATTAAATTCAAATACATCTTTAAAACTACCATTATTTGATATTTTTTTTAAAGGATTTATATCATTTTTATCTATATAAATTACAGGAAAAGAAAAAAAATTAGATAATGAAATTAAATCATTATTATTTTTAAAATCTCCAGAAGCAATGATAGCATGAACTTTTTTATCAAATATTAGCGAACTTCCAACTAATGATAAACTTCCTTCATCTTGTTTTGCTTCTTCAATGTAAAAAGAATAACTGACATCTTGAGATGCTGAAGAGTTTACAAATGCAGAGATTGATCGCAAAATATTTTGATTATAAATTTGTCTATCTTTTTTATTTGCCAAAATAATACCTATTCTCATTTCTAAAGGGTTGTCATTTATTAAATGTATCAAACGACCTCTTAAACTTGAATTTTTAATATACATCCCAGAATCGAAAATTATACTATCTTCATTTTTTATTAGATTTTTTTCTAATATATCTAATGCGGATTGATAATCTCCATTTTTTATTTTTAATAAAAAAACATTTTCAATATAATTATTATCAAATTCAGAATCAATATTTTTTTCGTGATTTAAAACTATCAATCGAGTTTCAAGATCATGAAGAGAAACTTTTTGTGACAAAAATTTATCAATTTCAACATATTCAAAATTATGATTCTTCATTACTTTTAATAAAGAAACTATTGAAGTTCTTTCAAAATCAGAGTTCATCATGAAACGAGCAGCAACTGCTGAAAGTGCATAAAACCTAGCTAAATATATTGGCTGTAAATTTGGGAAACCTACTATTTTTGAAAGTTCTATAGCTTTTAAATAATTTTTTTGCATTACATAAACTTGTATTAACGCATAAGTACAAATTGAATTTAAAGATAAAGGTAACGCATTAGATTTAAGAGATTCTTCTAAAAAGGTCTGTGATTGAGAAATTTTTTGATGATTATTATTTAAAATTGCAAGTCTGCATTTTGCAATTGATTTTTCCTTAGCTGAAGAGTATTCATTTTCTAAAATGTTTTTATAAACTTCTAGTGCATTTGTATATTGCTTATCATAAAAAAAACTCTCAGCCTTATCAATTAATAAAGACTGAGAGTAACTATGAAAAACAAAAATAAAATTAAAAAAAATTACTATTGCCCAACTAGTCAGGTGATGCCACGCGAACCATCGCTGTCCTAAGTATTCTCTCACCAATTTTATAACCCGCCATAAACTCATCAACAACCGTTTCCTGAGTGACCGATGCATCAACAACCTTTGCAATTGCGTTATGAAAGGCAGGATTAAATGGGCTATCTTTTCCAGGCAATTTTTCGATTCCATGTTTTTTTACAACATCTTGAAAAATTTTAGAAACCAGACCCACTCCTTCCACTATACCAGCAACTTTTTTACCTTCTTCAGTTTCAAAGTTTATTTGTGATTGTTCAATGGCAGACATTGCCTTATCAAAGGCGTCAATGACAGGAAGAAGATCTTTAGCAAACTCTTGGATTGCATAAATGCGAGTATCAAACTTTTCTTTTTCTTGTCTTTTTCTAGTGTTATCAAAATCAGCCGCAATACGAAGCATTCTATCATGAGTTTCAGCTAGTTTTGTTTGAGTCGTTGCAATTTCTGCTTCTAAAGCCGCAATCTTTGATTCGTTTTCGGTTTTTTGTGAAACACTAGAGCCTTGAGCTTCAGAAACATCTGAACCGAGCTCTTCCTCGTTAAAACTATCTTTTTTTTCAGATTTAGCTTCTTTAGAAACCTCTTCCGCCGAAAAACTCGCTTTTTGCCTTAGAAACATAGTAAATATCCTTTTGCTTGAGTTATATCAAATCATAACCACGAAGAATGTAAACATTCATAAGCAGTGGTCAATAAAAAAATTTTTGGTAATGTGCAATTTGCTACTTGAAAAGTCTTTTCCTCTCAATAAGAATGACGTGCGTTTAAGCTAAAGTTCAGGAAAGGCGCCAATATTATGCTTGACCCAAAATTTGTTCGAGACAATTTAGAAACCATCACTATTGCAGCTAAAAACAAACGTTTTGATTTTGATCCGCACTTATTTTCTAAACTCTATGAAAAAAGAGCCCAATGTATAAAAGAAACAGAAGAGCTTAGAAATAAAAGAAACGAAGGATCTGATGCAGTAAAAAAAGCAAAAACTAAAGAAGAAAGAGATGCTCTTGTTAAACAGATGCGAGAGATGACTCCATTGATCGAGCAAGCAGAAAAACAGCTAAAAGAGATTGAAAAGGATTTTGACAGCTTAATGCTCACAATTCCTAGCATTCCTTCAGAAGACACACCAATTGGGGCGTCAGATGCCGACAACGTAGAAATAAAAAAGGTTGGCGAACCTCCTCATTTCAATTTTACGCCATTAGACCACATTGAATTGAGTAAAAAACTAGGTCTTATAGATTTTGAAAAAGGGGCAAATATTGCAGGAAGTAGAAGTTACTTTCTCATTGGGGCTGGAGCAGAGTTAGAAAGAGCTGTGCATTCTCTCGCGCTCGATCTTTTAAAATCAAGAGGCTACAAGCAAATGAGCGTTCCTGTTCTTGTTAGAACTTCAGCAATGGAAGGTACAGGATATCTCCCAGGCGGTGCAGATCAGGCTTACTATATTGAAAAAGATGATATGTGGCTTGTAGGTACCTCGGAGGTTCCATTGGCGAGCTACCATCAAAATGACATTTTAGACAAAAACCAACTGCCAATTAAGCTTTGCGCCTGGTCTTCGTGTTTTCGTAGAGAGGCAGGAGCGGCTGGAAAAGATACAAAAGGACTTTACCGAGTTCATCAATTTCAAAAAATAGAACAAGTTGTCATTTGCGAACCAAACATTGAAAAAAGTGATCTATTACATGCAGAACTTTTGAAAAATGCAGAAGATTTGCTTCAATTGCTTGAGCTTCCATATAGAGTTGTAAAAGTTTGCACAGGAGATCTTGGTCAAGGACAAGTCAAAAAACATGACATTGAAACTTGGATGCCAGGTAGAAATAATTATGGCGAAACTCATAGTTGCTCTAGTTTTTATGACTATCAAGCAAGACGTTTAAAAATAAGATCTCGTGATGATAAAGGTAAAACTCAATTTTGTTTTACGTTAAATAATACAGCAATTGCAACGCCAAGAGTTTTAATACCACTATTAGAAAACCATCAAACACATGATGGATTTATTAAAATACCAAAGGCACTGCAAAAATATATGAATGGACAAGAGTTTATCAAAATGGATCAATAATAATTTTAAGTAAATCATTATTATTGACATTTTTTTGACTCTATTAATAAAAATTTGAATAACCCTTTTAAAATAAATACGATAACAGGAAAGCAGCCAGTTTAATTTTTAAAAGGAGTTATCGCTTTGAAGACTCAAATTTTATCTTACATAAAAATTATTTTTTTGGCATTAATTATATGTAATAAAAGCACATCTTATGCTGGCAATAAGGATATCGTTGTCGTTGAAAGCTACAGCAAAGAATATAAATGGGATGTTGATTACGACAAAGAATTAAAAAATCGCCTTGGTAATCAATATCAACTTCATTTTTTTGAAATGAATACAAAAAAAGTCCCAAAAAGCGAACATGAAAAGCGCGGTCAAGAAGCATTAAAATTTATTAATAAGATTAGTCCTATTCTTGTTATACTTGGAGATGATGCTGCTTTAAAATTTGTAGGCCCTACTCTTGAAAAGAATAAAATTAAAACTGTTTATTTAGGAGTTAATAATAATCCTAGAGCATATTTTGATACTGAACCAAAATACGTCACAGGAGTCCTTGAAAGACCTTTAATAAGAAGATCTTCAATATTTATTAAGGATATTATTCCTAAAGCTAAAAAGGTATTAATTCTATTTGATAATGATAGAACCTCTGAAATTGTTCATGAAGATTTTTTTTCTAAAAAACCCTCTGTTGATTTTTCTGGAATTATTTATGATATATTTTTAGTCTCTAATACGCCGTCCACTAAGTTTGTTGGCAACATAGATAACCAAAAATAAATATTTATACGGAAATTGATGAATATTGAAAACAGGATATGCTGCAGTTA
>QOVW01000024.1 GCA_003339605.1 Spirobacillus cienkowskii
TGGTAAATCTGCTCACGAAATTCAGGAACTCATTACCAAAAGCCAAGAAGAGGTAAACAAAATTTTGCTTGTAACCAAAGATCGCATCAATGAAGGCAAGTCCGTTACCACAGTCGCGCAAGATTCTTTTGTTAAAATATCCGAAGACATTATCAATATGGTGTCTGTGATTGAACAAATTTCTGCTGCTACCCAAGAACAAGACATTGGGGTGCGGCAAATTACAACAGCGATGTCTGAAATTGACCGCGCTACGCAAAAAAACCAAGTCTCAGTTAACGAAACAGCGCAATCTTCTAACGAACTGGTTGAGCAAGGCGAAAAACTCTCTAAAACCACAAGCGAAATTGAACGGCTAGTTTTAGGAAAAAAATAAAACTCATTAACTTATTTTTTTAACGTACCCAATATAGCCGGTAAATAAATTTCGAGAGATAGAAAAATCAAAATTTTCGTCAACCTCACCATTTTTAATTAAATTAACAAATGAACTCGAAAATATATTTGGCGTTAAGCCTTTTATTTCAGCACAATAACAACCATTAATAGAAAAATTTTTTATAATTTCTTTAGGTTTAATAAAAAATTGGTAGACATGCAAATTTTTAGGAGTATTTTTTACAAACCATTCCATACCTTTAATAACAAATAACCAAGATAAAAAATTTCTGTTAAAAGTATGAAAGAAAAATAGTCCATTTTTTTTTAAAACTCTAACACCTTCTTTGATCACTTTTGTATAATCATCAACATGTTCAAAAAGATCTAAGGAACAAACGACATCAAACGTTTCATTATCATAAGGCAACTGATGAGCATCTGCTATTTTATAAGTTACAGAGCCACTTTCATCATATTTTTTTGCAATATGCAAAGCATTTTCTTGATTATCAATTCCGGTCACATTAAAATTAAACTTTGATAAATAATTAGTAAGTAAACCGCCGCCACAGCCAATATCCAAAACCTTAGAATCAACAAAGTTATTCTTATAAATATTATTTAAAATCCAAGGGTTTCTTGTTTTTGATTCTGCCCTTAACAAGGCGACATAGTCGTTTCCTGTATACCACTTATCACCTAAACTTTTGTAAATCTCATTATTTACTATTTCTTTTTGCATCATAAACATTATCCTTAATCACAAAATTCCAATATATTATTTGATACCAAAAAAATATTATAGCCAATATAAATTGTGTTAAAATTACATATTTTAATAACTTAAAATCAAAGTAATTAAAAAATAAAAACTCTGATTTAGCAAATAAAGACCAAGAAAAAAACAAAATACACAAAATAACGGGATGCAAAACAAACAAAAGAGCATGCAAATATTGTTCAAAACTATTTGCATATTTTAAATGCACGGCTTCATCTTTAACTATTAAAAAACACGAAAAAACTGCATTTATTAAAAAAACAAAAAATATAGCTTTATTCATTGGAAAAAAAATTACCAATATATAACAAAGCAAAAAACAGGCTGTATCAACGGGATGCCCAACTCTTTCCCACTTAGGAAGCCATCTTTTTTTATGACAATAAAACTCATCCACTAGCATTAAAAAAGCGTGAAACAAAATTATCACAATAAAAAAAATCTCAAGCAAATTCATACAATTCTCATTAACGAACCAACCACAGTTAAACCAGGGCCAAATGCTAAACTCACTACTAAAGTACCAGCCTGTAAGTTTGAGTTAATTATTTCATTCCAAATATGCGGTAACGTTGCCGAAGACATATTACCATAATTTTTAAGTATCAATTCACTAAATTCAATATTTTTATCTGATAAATCTAACACATCTTTTATCAATTTAATTATTTTAGGGCCACCTGGATGCACAGCATATAATGCATTATCCTTAATTTCAGCATAAGAATATTCTGTTTTCGAAAATAATTTTTCAATAAAATTAAAAATATTTTCTGCAATAACAGCAGGAACTTTACCAGATAAACTCATATAAAAACCACTTTCAGACAAATCCCAAGACATTGCATCTAAAGTGTGAGAAATAATCATCTCATAAGTTGCTAAAATTTCTAATCCTTTATTCAATCCATAACGATAAAATGCATTCTTTTCAAACAATGAATAATAAATAAATCCATCTGCAAATAAACTTTGCACTACAAACTGACCAGGATCATGCAAATAAGGATTAAAATGCAACGTACATAGTTCTGTATGAACAATATCCACTCGACCTTTAATATTGCTAGTAAGAGCGTTTTCTAAATTATCTTGTAATAAGTAACCTTGCGCCACTCGCAACGTAGGAAGAGCAGCGTAACAACCCATATGGTATGCATGATAAATTTTTGTAAAATCGCCCCATCCCATTTTGGAAACTAAAATTTGCGCTGCTGAAGGTGAAGAGTAGCCTGTACAGGTTACATGAATTATATTTTTTGGTGGCACATTTACTTCAGAGTATAAGTCCTCAAAAACTTTTCCAACTATTTCGTTAAAAAAAAGCATTTTTTCTTTAATAGTTGGACTGCAATTATTATTTTTTAAATTAAACAATTGCATTTCATCCCAATTTGTATGGAGAAAATCAGGAATACATGTGCCTCGATTAGAAATTTTTTCGGGGCCACAAGCAAAACGATTAACATAATTATTCATTAAGTAATTTATTTTTTCTAATGATTTAGAATCAGGAGAATTTAAATTTTCATTATATTTTGCAAGAGCATGAGCTTGCGAGATCCAGTTTAACGCATTGTGCTGTGCAACTTCAAACTGTGGTCTTTTTACAATGAAGTTACCTAAAACAGGAATCATAAACACTCCCTATCCTATTAAAAAAAATGTGGCAACATCTTCTGAACAGAGTCTAAAATAATTTCTGGAGACAATTCACGCATACATTTAAAATGCTTTTCAGGGCATACACTTGAACCATGATTTGTACAAGGATGGCAAGATAGCGTATTTCCTGCTGCATCGCGGTAAACTAGAATCGTGCTTTTTTTTGAAGTCGGATAAAAACCAAAAGTCCAACTAGTTGGTCCAAAAATAACAACAACAGGGACATTAGAAGCAGAAGCAATATGCACCGGACTCGAATCATTTGCAATTACAAAACTCGCTTTAGACACCAAAGTTACAAATTCGTCTAATGGCAAATACTTGCTAACATCAATAATTTTATTTTTTAAATGTGGGTATGCATCAAAATAATCTAATATACATTTAATATCATTGTAATCATTACGCGATCCAGCTAAAATACAAGTTAAATTTTGTGAGTTACTTAATATTAAAAAAATTGCTTTTGCAAAATTTAAAGCTGGATACTTTTTAGTTGCCCATGCAGAACCAGGATTCACAATAAAATAAAAACTTTCTTTGCTAAAAAAATCCGGATTTTTTTCATTAAAAATAGACAAACTTTTATTAGGAATTAAAATAGGTCTAGAAATTTTTAATGCAATTTGATAAGAAGCTTCAGATAAAAGCCACCTTGGTGCTAAATCTAAACACCGTAAACATTCATGTTTGCTTTTATTAAAAGGCATAAGTTCGCGATATACAAATTTTAAAGCACTATCATTAAAACCAATACTTTTAGGAACTTTTGCAAAAAGCACGCATAAAGCTGTTGTAACAGATTTATGCGGCACTAAAATTACATCAAGAGACAAAGATTTAATTTGTTGAGAAATTAAAAAAATTGATTTAATTTTTTTAAAACCAGATTTTTTATCTATAGCTATACATTTTTTTATTCTATAATCATTATTATACAGTAATAATGATTCTTTTTTAATTATTAAATATATTTCATGTTTATCTGTGTAAAGAGCCTCTATTAACAAACCAAGTAATACAATATCACCTATAAATGCTGTATGAAGAATTCCAACTTTCAAATTTTTTTCTCCAAAATTAAAGCATTTTCACTATTTTTATAATATTTTTTTCTCTCACTAACTTTATTAAAGTTTAATTTTTTGTAAAGATGAATTGCTGGCAAATTATTTTCTCCAACTTCGAGTAAAATTTTATTAACGTTATTATTTGCTATTTTTTTACAAAAATCATCTAAATAAAATAACATTAAGGTAGCAACACCTTTTTTCTTAAAATCATTGCTTACACAAATATACTCTATTTCGCAATCTTCGTATGTAACATTAAAATTTAAAAATGCAATTAAGTTTTTATTTTGAAAAACAAAAATAGCTCCTAAAAAACAAGAGCTGTTTTGTTCAAGATTTAAGTTATCATAAAATTTTTTTAATAAATTTAAACTAGGTGCATAAATATCATTCTTACAAATTAAATATACAGTTTCTGATATTTTATCATAAGATAACAAATTTTCTAAATAACTTATGTCTAATAAATTATTAGAAATAAATATAGGCGCTACATTGTCACTAATTTTACTTAAATATAAATTACCTTTACTAATACAGACTATTTGTTTACAATCTGGATTTTCTAAATTTACTTTATTCATTTTATATTTTTATTTCCTTTAAAAGGAACTTTCCATGAAAATGCCCCAGACCATAAAGTTGGATTTTTTTCAAATCCCCCTTTAATTGAGTAGTAAACATTTGATCTTAAAATTAAATAAACAAAATCCCTAATAGTTTCTTGTGAAAAAGTATTAATTTTTTCGGCTACATCTTTTTCTAGCACTTTCCATGGTTTTTGAGCCATTACATTGGCAGAAATATTTTCTAATGCTTCGTTTGGGATACTAAAAATTTTTAATCTAAAACTTTCATCCCAAGTTAAGCAATAAAAAATTATTCTTTGAACATCCTTGGGATAAGTCAATATTTGTTGCTCTGTAAGCTTTCCTGTATTTATTAGTTTTTGCATTGATTCACTATCATTCCAATTAGTTTCTAAGGTAACAGGATCGGACGCTAACATATTTGAAATTGCTAAAATTGCTTGTATATCAAGGGATGTATAAACAGAAAATCCGTTTTTTTCTCCACAACTAAAAACGGATTTATTAGTAAAAACGACTTTTCCTGGAGGTATTGCCTTTGTAATAGGATTGAGCAAGTTTAAATTTTGCGAAAACGCTTTACCTGAATTAAATATTAAAAATAAAATTAAACTAAATATTTTCCACATCTCCAAATAATATCTCCAACCTATAAATCCCCGCTTTAAACTCAGATGTCTGAATACCTCTCCAATACTCAAACGAAGGTTTTATAGAAAATAAGTTTTGAAATTTAATAGTTAAACCAGCGCCATATGTCATCGAAAATTGTCCTAACGTGTTGTTAGTTTGAATATCAAGCACAGATCTCCTATTATAAAAAAAAGTGTAACCCAAACCAGCTGTTGCATAGGGCTTTACAATACTCCTAAAATTTTGATTTAAAATAAAATCAGTAGGAATATAAACTTGAATTTTAGAGTAAATTGAAAGAGGACTCAAATCAGACCGCGCTGTACTTTTAGACATCCAATCCGACCAACGTAACTCTATGCCCCCTAACCAAATATCTCTAATTTTATGATGCATTCCAATTGAAAAACCGAGACCAAAAGAATTATAACTCTGGGCGGCTGAACTTGTCACAAATTCGTTATAAACACCTAAGGAAATAACGGTATTTGCCAGTGCAATGTTTTCACTTTTTAGAGGAACAAGCATACCAGAAACACCATCAACCATTGGATATTTTTGTTCTAATTGACTTTGCATTATTGGCATTTCAGTTTGCATTTTTATATTCTTTCACACACACAATATGGCACAAGAAACGAGAGAGCTTAAAATGACTTCACCTGTTACACTTTATTCTGACGGAGCATGTTCTGGAAATCCTGGACCAGGCGGCTGGGCCTGTGTTTTGATCTACAATAATCAAAAACGGAGAATCTCGGGTTATGAAAAACATACCACTAATAATAAAATGGAGCTTATGGGAGTGATTCGTGGCTTAGAAAGCCTAACTCGACCAATGCCAGTTCTTATTATCACCGACAGCCAATATGTCAAAAACGCATTTACGGCTGGCTGGCTCGAAAACTGGCAAAAAAACGGTTGGAAAACAAAATCTGGTTCTCCCGTTAAAAACCAAGAACTATGGTTGCAACTTTGTTTATTACAAAGAAAACACAGCTTATCATGGCAATGGGTAAAAGGTCACTCAGGAGATTTATACAACGAAATGTGCGACGAACTCGCACGAACTGCAATTTTAACACAAAAAGGGGTCGACGAAAAATTTTAAAAAAAATTTCACAAAAAACAACCATTACCTTACCAAAGCTTTTTTTACAGGAAATTATTACAAGTTTTGGTTATTTAGCTCCATTGAGCATGCTTGTTATTTTCTTAAGCGATAATAACTCAATTACGGTTGAACAAGTTGGATTTGCCATGTTTGTCAGCTCGTTAACAGCTAGGTGGGGAAGACTCATATTTTCTCCTGTATTTAATTATTTTAAACCCAAAACTATTTTATCTATAATGCAAATGGTTGGCGCACTTGGTTATTTATTACTTTATTTACATCAATCATTTATTTTTATAATAATTTCATTAACTTTAATTGGTTTATTTTACGGAAGTAACACAATTTATATTAGAGTGCTCACATCCTTTTTAAAAAATAACAATAAGTTTTCAACCAAAAGTTACTCAATTATTCATATTGGAACAAATATTTCTGCCACCGCAGGACCAATTTTAATTAATTTTTTATATAACATTAAAAATAAAGAATTTGTTTATTTATTTATGAGTTCTTTTTTAACATTAAGTTCTATAATTACAATGATAATAATTCCAAAAGCATCTATAACAAAACAAAACAACATTTTAAAGCAAATATTTTATATGTTATTTTCTAAGAAATTTTGGCACATTTACTTTATTATTTTAGTTTGTTGGTTTTACAGTGCTCAAATATATTCTTTAGCACCAATTATTATTTCAAAATATTTTAATTTTTCTAACTATATATGGACAATATCAAGTTTAAATGGGTTGATGATAATTTTTTTATCGCTGCCATTAAACAATTTTTTTAATAAATACTCAAATAGTAATTATTTACAAATACTATATTCTGTTATTTTATCTTTTATAGGCCTCGCTTTACTAGCCTATAGCCATAATTTATATTACTTTTACACCTCAATTATAATACTAACACTAGCTGAAATATTATTTATCCCTGCAATTCAAGCATTACTAACATCTCAAACTAATAAAAACTCGCGAGTTGCTATATTTGCAACTTATGCTGTATTTGTTGGCCTTGGAGAAGGTTACGGATATTATTTTGGAACAAAAAGCTTAGTTTATTTTAATTCAAATTTATTTTTAAGAGAAAAAACCTTTTACTTTATTATAATAGCAACTTTATTTTGTTTAGGAATATGTGTAAGAAATCATAATAAAAAGAAATTAAATTTAACTAATTAAAGTTATCATTTCTTCTGGAATTAATGGAATTTGAGGAACGATCCCAGCAAATTTAACATAAAAATTATCAAAATTTTGTTCAGTTTCAGGTTCAAGATCATTAGCAATAAAATTTATTGAACATAATTGTTCGCTAGTATATTGATTAAAAATATTGTTTTTAATAAAATTTACTTCACTTCTTAAATTTTTAATTTCTTGTTGTCCAGATAATATAATTTCTTCATCATTTTCTAATATTCTATTTTGATCGTATGTATTTATTGTATAAACTAAATTTTGAAAGCCCTCAACATTTTCTTCATCAACATGTAAATCTTTTTTTCCTAAAACATCTGCAATAACTTGAGTTTTATTAGGAAGTGACTGAATAATAGAACTATACAAAATAGAATTGCTGATGTTATCAATTACAAACAACTGAAAAATACCAGGATCTATTTTATAAACAAAACCACTTAAAAAATTATGATATATATTATTAATTTGATTAAAGTTATATTTCTTAACTCCAAATAAATCAGTCAAATACACAGATACCGAGTTAGCACTTAAATTTAATTTAGACATATCTAAATTTAAAAACAAAGAACCAAAATTCAAATCATAAAGTGGTTGTAAAAATTGATTGTCTATATTTATTAAGCTTGGTTCTATTAATCTAATTAACAGCGGAGATTTTTTATCTACAAAAACCTGTCCAGGTTCATAATTATTAATAATTGAAGCAATTCTTTCTGTAAAAATTTCGGCAGAAGGGATTAAAGTAAAAAATTTATCCATATTTCTAGGGTTAGTACTATAATGAACAGTTACAAAATCATCGTTTAAAGGAATATTTAATGATTCCAAATCACCATTGTTTAAATACTGAGAATAATTTAAATAGCTCTGATTATTATTTTGTAAAGTTTCTATTGCATTGTGTAAACTTAGATAAAATGGAATTTTGGGTGTGTTCCATAAATTTTCATTTAAATCTAAAGACAAGGAATTATTATTAAGAGTTAATATTTTTGCTGGCCTTATAACAGAAATATTTAAATCAAAAAAATTAAAATCAGAAAAGTAACTAGGTGGTAAATAAATTTGAAAAGTACGGCTAGTACCATTTTTTAGTTTAAAATTTAAGTTATAAAAATCAGATTGATTAGAACACAAAAATTCAGAAGAATTGCAAGACTTAACATTAAAAAAACAAAAATGCCCATTTTCCGAAAATTCTGTTTGATTTAACGATGGAATTTCTCCACGATCAAAGTAACTGGCTTTGTAGCTTTCTCCAGAAGTAGACAGCAAATCAACAGAACCACCTTTAATATCTTCTGGCCAAAGACCTACAGCATATCCACATAATCCAGCATTTTCAAAATGCTGTTTTTCTTTTGTTAGTACTTCAGAAAAACTAGAAATAACAAAATAAGAGCTTAAATAAATATTATAATAATTTGCTTGTGTTCCAACATATGCTTGAAGTAATTTTTTTGATAAAAAACCTTTTTTATCCCATATGATCAGTGTAATAGAACTTCCTTCAGGTAGTACGCTATCAATAGAAAAACAGCCGTTGCCATCAGGATAAAATTCAAGATGTTGATTTTCAATTTGCGAGTAATCAATTCCGCCTAACCGAATTGCAATATCTTGAAAATTATTTTGCAAATAAGCAGAATCCTCAGGCACAATTAGACGACCAGAAATTGAGCCCACTCTTGAGCATACGTTTTCAAAATTTTGAGAGGCTACATTATTTACAGGTAAACTATAATCTTCATCATTTTCTAGTGCAAATATTACATTGTAGCTCACCAAAAAAAACAAAAATGTACAAATTTTTAAAATATATCTTAAGCTTAAACTCATCACAATCTCTAACAAAAATACGACATAAATAAAAACATCCACAAAAATACATAACACAAATTTTTATAAGATTTAAATAAAATTATGCACTGCAATAAAATGATAGAGGTAAAATTCACTGCAAAAATTAAAAATAAAATTTAATAAAATTAATTATTTATAGAAAAATACTGGGAGGCTAATAATACATCTTTTCCTATTTGCTGTTTGAGTTCATCGAGATTTTCAAACTTCATTTCACCACGAATAAATTTTTTAATATGAAACCGAACACGAGAACCATATATCTCTTGTGAAAAATCTAAAATATGAGCTTCTATTTGTAATTTCAATCCAGACGCAATTGTAGGACGCACACCACAATTCATAACTGCTGGCAGCAACACACCATTTGATTCAATTTCAACCAAACATGCATACACACCATATTTTGGGATCACTAAAATATCATCAAGCTGAATGTTTGCAGTTGGAAAGCCTATCAATCGACCACGCTGATCACCTTTAACTACAATGCCAGGTAAGCAATAAGGTCTTGTTAAAAACTTTTCTACCTCTTCGACATCTCCACAAGTTAATGCACCTCTAATTAAAGAAGACGAAACAACTTGTCCATCAAGCATTTTAAATGCGGGAATTTGCACTATTTTCCAATTTTCTTTACTTGCAAAATTTTTCATGTGCGCAAAGTCACCTTTACGCTGCTTTCCATATTGAAAATCATGACCAATTATCACAGAATAAATATTAAAATTATTTTTTAACCACATACAAAATTCATCAGAACTCAAAGATGCAAAGTCATTATCAAATTGCTGAACAACAACAACATCAACACCAATTTTTAATAATAATGACACTTTATCCTCAAGTGTAGACAACAAAGTCTTAGGGTTTTTTGGTGAAAAAAAACTGACTGGGTGTGGATGAAAGGTTAAAATTGCAATAGGAATTCCAGCATTTAATTTTTTTAGCTGATCAATGAGATAAACATGCCCTGCATGAACTCCATCAAAGTTTCCAATAGTAAAAGAAACTGTTTCTTTTTGATTTATAATTTCTTGATTACCAAACAACTTATAAATTGTTTTTACAGACATAATTTACTGTACCTGAATGCATGAAAAATTAGCGACATTTTCGTATAGAGAACAAATTTTGGTTAAAAGATTGAGACGATTTCTCTTAAGAGCTTCATCAGGATCATTAACCATAACTGTTTCAAAAAATTCACTTAGTGGTTCGGCAAGACTTGCTAACGTATTAAACACTTCTTGATATTGCGAATTTTGTAATTGAGTTTTAATTATATTTTCAATGTTTTGCAATGTTTCGTATAATAAAAACTCTGCAGAAGCTTTAAATAATTTTGTATTTATTGCGGTATCATTCCAATTATAAGTTAAATTTTTTGCTCTTTTGTATGGTAACAAAGCGTTTTGTAAAGAGCCTTCTCCAGTTTTTTTCAAAGCATTTGTCATTTCTACTGCAAATAATCTCACTTTACTAAATGGTTCTTCAAGCAACTGTCTTGACAAAGCTTCAATTAAACGAATATCAAATTCATCCTCTAATGCCGCTTTTATTCTATCAATAATAAACAAATTTGTTTTATGTCGACTCTCAATTGTTACCTTTACTTGCTTTTCTTCTTCTATAACTTGGAAAGTTAAATTTAACACATCTTTTAACGGTAAAGCAATGCTATTGTTTTCGTTTCTGATACCAAGAAGCCTAACTACGCCTAGAGCAAGTCTTCTCATTCCAAGAGGATCTTTACCAGCTTTCATTTCGGCGCCATGCGAAAACATAAGACACAAAGAATCTAGCTTATCTGCTAACGCCAAGACCACTCCTTCTATGGTTGTAGGTAGCGGCGATTGAGCCCCCAAAGGCAAATAATGTTCTTCTACAGCTTTTGCGGCAATTTCTGATTTATAGGTATCATTAAAAACATTTTGTTCTTTAAGCAAAATTCCGCCCATAATACCTTGCATTTCATCGGGAAACTCTTGAACACAACCAGTTTTTAAATCTGCTTTACAAAATGCTGCAGCAGTTTCTAGTATTTCTTTTTGTTTTGTGAGTTGTAATAAAATACATAAGTGCGAAACTAATTTTTTAATGCGCTCTGTTTTATCAAACAAAGAACCCATTCCAGCTTGAAAGAGCTGGTGCTGTAATTTGTCGCGTAACTCTGCCAAAGGAGTTTTTAGATCTGTATCATAGTAAAAAGCGCCATCTTCTAGTCTTCCAACAACTACAGTTTTAGTGCCTTCAATCATTTCTTGTAAATTATTACATTTATAATTAGCAACTCCAATATAGTAGGGAAGTAATTTCTCATTGTTTAAAGATGCTACAGAAAAATAATTCATATGTTCTTTTAAAACACTAGAAATTAACGGCTTTGGTAATCTTAAATATTTTTCTTCAAATTCTGCAATAAAAACATAAGGATTTTCATATAAACCAACACACTTGTCTAATAAAGAATTATCAATTTGTACTTTTCCATTTTTTTCTGCAGCCAATTTTTTTGCATTATTTAGTATAATTGAATTTCTTTCTTTTATAAATGGCTTAACAAAAATATTATTTAAAACTTTAAAATAATCATTTACATGCTCAATTGGCAGTGATTCTGGATGCAATATTCTTTGACCACAAGTTAAACGACTTGCTGTTAAACCAAACATATTAAGTGGGATCACTTTATCTTCAACCAACGCAACAATCCATCTTACAGGACGTATAAACGTTGGACTTATATCTTGCGGTAGCCATTTCATCATTAAAGGAGCCGAAAACGCGTAACACCATTCTTTAAATTTTTCTGCTAGAATAGTAGGAAAGTCACGCCCCTCTAAAAACTTTTCTGAATACATAAACACGCCTTCATTTTTAGACTTAAACTGAACGCGCAAAGGATCGATATTATTCTTTTTACAAAAACCCAGCCCTGCTTGACTAAGACTTCCGTCAGACGCTTTAGCAATACGTTCTGCAGGTCCCCAGATTTCTAAAGTTTTAGAATTTTCTGTTTTTGGTATATTTTTAAACAAAATACTCAAACGCCTAGATGAAATTTCAATACTATATGATGCATGTTCTTTGGCGAGTGTATCGTGAAAAAGGGCCCAATTTAAATTTTCTTTCGCTACAAATTCTGCAACCTTAGATTCTAATTGAGCTTTGGCACTGACCTGAAAAGCGGGCGGCATTTCTTCTACTCCCAGTTCAAATAATATATTTAAACTCTGACTAGAAGAAAATTGATTAATATTATTATACAATTGAGTTTCATTAAATTCCAATTTTTTTGGATTATTTAATTTATTAGAAAACAACGGTTTGCGCGCATCATTGTCTAATCTGTTTAATAACGGAAACCCAAGCTTTTCACGAGATGCTCGATATTTTAATGCACACTTTCGCGCACAATCTCGAACTCTTCCTATATAACGTTGCCTTTCACTTACAGAAATCGCGCCTCGTGCATCTAATAAATTAAAACAATGCGAAGCCTGTAAAACATAATCGTAGGCGGGCAAAACTAAATTTTTTTCGCACAACGCCATAACTTTTTCTTCGCATACTTCAAAATATTTAAATAATTGCTGAGTATCAGCTTCAATAAAATTAAAACTAGAAAATTCAAACTCATTTTGAAAAAAGATGTCACCATAAGTAAATTGGTCATTAAATGGCATATCAAGGGCATTATTATAGCCTTTTGAGTACATAAATAGACGTTCTAAACCATACGTTATTTCTCCACAAACAACATCAATATCCTGGCCACCGAGTTGTTGAAAATAGGTAAATTGAGTCACTTCTTGACCATTTGCACGTATTTCCCAACCTAACCCCCAGGCACCCAGTGTTGGTCCTTTCCAATCATCTTCTAGTAAACCTATGTCATTTTCTTTTAAATTTATTCCAACATGCTCAAGTGATTTTAAAAATATATCAACAATATTTGATGGAGATGGTTTTAACAAAACTTGTAGTTGGTAATAATGCTGAAAGCGATAAGGGCTTTTGCCATAACGACCATCAACCGGACGTCTGCAAGGCTGCACATATACAGATCGCCATGGTTCTGGCCCAACACCTTTTAAGAACGTGTGCGGGTGAAAGGTTCCTGCTCCCATATTTGCATCATAGGGTTGGCTCCAAATACAGCCATAGTCAACCCAGTAATTGCATAGAGCAATAATAAATTCTTGAAAATTCTTTATTTCCACAATTATCACCTTTCACCCAAATGGACATATCAAATTACCTAACCACAAAAAATGATTTACACTAAGAAATTCTTTAAGAAAAGAAAAGTTGTATTAGGCATTTTTAACAAAACTGATGTGTATAAAAATATTATGACAAATTATGCTAATTTATCGGTCATAGTAACTTAATAAAATCATAATTTTTTCTAAAAAATTTTCTTTGGCTTTAAAAAAAGTCGAAACACTCTTGCTTTGCCACTTAAGAGGCATTATTTGTTTCAGTTCGGGTAATTCAACTACAGCGCAACTTGCATCAAGCAAGAGTGAGGAAAGTCCGGACTTCATAGAGCAGAATGCTGGCTAACGGCCAGGCGGGGTAACTCGACGGAAAGTGCAACAGAAAACAAACAGCCTAAGTTGCAAAACTGGCAATGGTGAAATTGTGAGGTAAGAGCTCACAGATTGTTCTGGTAACAGACAGTGTGGCAAACCCCATTCGAAGCAAAGCCAAATAGGGGTGGAGAGCTTGCTCGGCTCATTTAACATCCGGGTTGGCTGCAAGGATTGTTATGGTAACGTAACAGCAAGAGAAATTGTAGTTTTAAACAGAATCCGGCTTATGGATTGCCCGAATTTATTTTTATTTTTGCAGCGGTTGATATGAAAGGAAATACAATATGTTTCAACGCTCGCCCAATGTTTATTCTTCTTCCGAAATCACTTATTTTACGTCCGAAAGCGTAAGTGAAGGCCATCCTGATAAAGTTGCCGATCAAATTTCTGATGGCATTCTTGATGAACTACTTTCGTTTGATCCTAGAGCTCGCGTTGCTTGCGAAGCTTTATGCAAAACAGGCTTAGTTGTGATTGCTGGCGAAATTTCTGTTAACCCAGAAACAGTGAGCACAAACGAAAAAAAATTAAACCGCAAAATGAAAAATTATTCTGACATAGCGCGGGAAGTTATTAAAGAAGTTGGCTATGAAGATCCTGACAACGGCTTTGAATACAGAAGCTGTGGAGTGATTGTTGCCGTTGATCAACAATCACCAGACATTGCTCAAGGCGTCAATGAGGGAGAAGGTCTCCACAAAGAACAAGGCGCAGGCGATCAGGGAATGATGTTTGGTTACGCGACTAACGAAACTCCTGAATACATGCCAGCAACCGTTCAATATGCGCACTCAATTTTACGTAATCTTTCTAAAGCTAGAAAAGAAAATCAAGTAAATTGGTTACGTCCCGATGCAAAATCACAAGTGACTGTTGAATATGTTAACGGTAAAATGAATCGAGTTGATACAGTTGTTGTTAGCACAATGCACACTAAAGATGTATCACAAGAAACCATCCGTCAGTTTGTGATTGAAAACATCATTAAAAAAACAATTCCTTCCAACTTACTTGATGCAAATACAAAATATCATATCAACCCAACAGGTAACTTTGTAATTGGTGGTCCTCAAGGAGACTGCGGTCTTACTGGACGTAAAATTATTGTTGATACTTATGGTGGCCATGGTGCACATGGAGGAGGCGCATTCTCCGGAAAAGACCCTTCTAAAGTTGATCGCTCAGCAGCATATATGGGACGCTACATTGCAAAAAATATTGTTGCAGCCGGTTTAGCAGACAAAGCTCTTGTCCAAATTGCATATGCAATTGGAGTGGCAAAACCTGTTAGCGTTAACGTTAATACCTATGGCACAGAAAAAATTAGCCGTTCTAAAATAGAAGATGCTGTGTTAAAAACTTTTGATATGACTCCTTCTGGGATTGTTAAAACTTTTGATCTTTTATATCCGCACAAAAATGGATTCACTTATCATCAAACAGCATCTTACGGGCATTTTGGACGCCAACATTTTCCTTGGGAAAAATTAGACAAAGTTTCTGAATTAAAAAAACTTCTCTAGGGCGTGTCCTCATTTGAGTTTAATCCAGATAAATGTGCACGCTAAAAAGAGCATGGCTCTAAAGTTACGAGCAAGTTTTTCATAGCGCGTTGCAAT
>QOVW01000100.1 GCA_003339605.1 Spirobacillus cienkowskii
AGGCACTACTTCGCTTGGGACAAGAGGTTCAGGAATAGGAAGTTCTTTTTCTGCCACAAGAGCTTCTAAAGGTGGTAACTTTTCAGATTCTGAGGTATTCGAGTCCGTATCTAAACTTAAATTTGTTTTTAATACAGAATTTTCTTGTGTTGATGTTTGTACTGTGGTGCTGAAATTCACTCTAGATGTTATTACATCATTATAACTAATACTAAAATTAGCTGTTAGATTGCTTCCTGGTAAGAATTTTGTATCCCTTTTTTTACCCTTTGTTTTATCAACAGAATATGCACAAATTTTCATATCATCAGTGAAGAGACTAAAGCCGTTTTCATTACCAGTCCATTTCCCAAATCCAGCTGTTAGAACAAGATCATTTTTGGTATACCAATTGTCATTAGTAACATTATAGACAGTTTTGTTGATATTAGTTTTAGCGGTGACGAGCAAATCAATACATTGACCAGGTGGAATTTTAAAACCATCCGTTAATTTAAATTGTTGTAAAGATTGAATTTGCATAGATTCGATTGTTGTCGGGTCTAATTTTTGTTCATCTCCAACTTCAAAATGGTAATATTCTTGTGTATTTGGAGAATCTTTAGGATATACTATCGCAGTATATTTTCCATGAGAAAAACTCGCAGGTACAGTAAAATAAAATAAAGTAGGATTGCTGTTTGGGACTTCGCTCATTGTTAATAATTGAACAGTTGCTCCAGAGCTATCAGTTATTCTAATCTTATATTCTGGATTATTTTGTAAAGTGCTACCTTGAGTATTTCTTTCTGTTTCAGCATAAAAAAAACCTGATTTACTGTTTACAGCCATAATATTCGGAAAGTTATGAAGTTTAATGTTTAAGGTATTTTCTAATGGAGTTTGGTTTAGTGACTCATTTTTTTTTCCTTGAAGACGACTTTTAGAACTAGAATCTGGCGATTTACAACCTATATTTATTGATAAAATGGCAAGTATAGAGCCAATAAATATAAATGGGTACTGAGGCATACTGTTTCCTTTGCTAAAATATTTTGTTTTTTGTCGATATAAGAAAAATCGCTCATATCATTTAGAGCGAAACGAAATATATCTTAAATTTTTTTTTTTATATGTTTTATTAAAAAAAAATAAATATTTTGAAAAATCACTATTAAATTAAAACAAATTTACATTAAATAAATATTAAAAAATATTTATTTAATAAAAAAATCTTGTCTAAAACTTAATTTTAACATAAAATTAAAAGTAACTTATATTTTAACAATTAAATTAAAATCTAAAAATTATTAAATTTAAGTTCTATAAATATATTGTTTTTTAATCATTAAAAAAATGTTTAATTACAAATTAAGACTTAAATAAGTTTTTAAGAACAAAAAAAATATTTTCTTTTCTTTCTTTTAGGCGACGTGCATAATAAGCTTGCCACTCTTGGCCATAGGGAACATAAACAGTCATGTTATGGCCACTTTTACGTATTTCAGTCCAGGTTTTTTCTCGCATACCATAAAGCATTTGAAATTCATATCGATCTTTAGGTACTTTATTGGTTTCTATAAATTGACTGCAAAAATCAATAAGTTTGTCGTCATGGGTTGCAATGCAAACGCGATTGCCTCTAAGCAAAAGTTTTTGAATTAATATCTTATAATTTTCAACAACCAGCGACATTTTTTGATAAGCTTTTTCTGGAGATTCTTTGTAGGCGCCTTTGCATAATCTAATTTTTCCATTTGCAGAAAGCACCCGGTTTATATCTGCTTCTGTTCTATATAAATACGCTTGTAAAACAATTTCAGGACTTTTGTATTCTTTTGCAACACGTTCATACATGGCAATGGTTCTTTCAGTATAATTGGAACCTTCCATGTCTAGAGCAACACGAATATTGTTAGAATCGGCTAATTTTAAAATTCTGCAAAGATTTTCGTAGCAAAAATTATTATCAATATCTAAACCCAGTATTGTCAGTTTGATTGAAACGTAACAGTCTAATTTTTTTTCTGATATTTTTTTAATGACTGTTTCATATTCTTCCAAAAATTTTAATACTTGATTTTTTTCTTTGACGTTTTCTCCTAAAACATCAAGTGTGACAGAAATATGATTTGCATTGAGTTTTTCTACTACTTTTAAGGAATCTTCATAATTTGAGCCTGAAATAAATCGTTTGGCATAAAACGGTACGCTTCCCATAAAATGACCCTCATCATTTTTTTAATAAAAAAAACAGGACAAGTTCTTTTTTACAATAAATTACAGGAATAATAAATTTATAGAATTTTAATTGTGAGGTTTTTTTTGACTATTATTGAGTTCAAATATTAAAGAATTGATGCGTTTAACGCTCAAATTTATATTTTGCATTCTTGTTTGTACTTCTTGTTCATCTTTGTAAGCTAAACAATTGTAAGGTAATTTGTTTTTTAAAATATTATCAATATGTTTTTTATTTTGAGATTCTTTGAGATTTTTATAAAATTGAAAATCAATTACATTTTTGTGTTTGTGTTCTATACTCATTTTTTATAATTCACTCTCTGGTTAAGAATCAAAATAAAATTTAATAATTATTTCAAGATAAGTTAAAATAGTTTAAATTATCTTGAAATAATCAAATTATTTAATTCGGTAGCTTTTAATTACGTTTTTATTTGCCTGTTCTCTTTCTTTGCGCAGCCTTTCTTGATTTGCTTTATTGCGCTGTACTTGAACGTCAAATGGAATTTTGTAAGCTTCTGTAACTGTTTGGTTATCTTGTAATTTATTGTCTTTAATGGTTTTTTTGGAGAAGAAGTCAATCACATCACCCATGGTCTTTATCCCTTATAAAAAGTGTTCAATTTTTTTAAAGCACATTGTATGCCAACTTTGCTACTAGTAATAACAGTTACTTAAAACAACGCTGAAATGGCAGTGTCTAAAAGCAATGCACCAGTTGCTTATAAATTGAGCTAATAAAATTTATTGAGAGTTACAAGCAATAGCTGATATTTTGTGCAATTTATTTTAAGTATTTATAATTATAAGGTTTAATTTTGTAAAAAAATTTGATAAGAATACTTTGATTTTTAAATAATGGTTTAAAACCCCTTTTTTATTAGAAGTTTTGTGTACTGTTACAATACTGTTTAAGTATTATACAGTTTAAATATTTTAATTGTTTTATTTACATTTAAATAAAGATCAGTTATAACTTATTAGTTTCAAATGTCATTTCGTAGCTAAATTGCGTGCCAGAATTTTATTAGGAGATGCCTTATGAAAAACGTTTACTTTTTTGGTGATGGATTGGCTGAAGGCAATGCCACAATGAAAGCAGAGCTTGGTGGAAAAGGAGCAAATTTAGCAGAGATGACTTTGCTTCGCTTGCCAGTTCCACCTGGATTTACGATTTCAACTCAGGTCTGTCTCCAGTATTTAAAAAACGGCGAGAAAATTCATGAAACCGTGCAAAAGGAAATTTACCAAGCGTTAAAAAAAATAGAAGAAACTATGTGCTTAGAATATGGGGACGCTCTAAATCCACTGCTTGTCAGTGTGCGCTCTGGAGCAAGAGTTTCAATGCCAGGTATGATGGACACAGTGCTTAATTTAGGAATAAATTCTAGCAACGTTGATGCATTAGCCAAAAAATTCAATAATCCAAAGTTTGCATATGATTCCTACCGTAGATTGATTCAAATGTACTCACAAGTTGTAAAAAATATAGAACCTCATCGCATGGAATATATTTTTGAATCGCTTAAAAGACAAAAAGGCTATTTGGAGGATTCTGACTTACAACTCGAAGATTATAAACAGTTAATAAGCCATTACTTAGATGTTTATCAAAATGAGGTGGGATCTCCTTTTCCACAAGACCCGATGGTGCAACTATGGACAGCTATTGGCGCTGTATTTAAAAGCTGGAATTGTGCCCGGGCAAAGAAATATCGAGAAATTCATAATATTTCTGATGATTGGGGTACGGCTGTTAATATTTGTGCCATGGTTTTTGGGAATTTAGGCAATGAATCAGGGACTGGGGTGTGTTTTACGCGTGATCCCTCCACAGGTGAAAATATTTTTTACGGAGAATACCTCACAAACGCTCAGGGAGAAGATGTTGTGGCAGGGATTCGTACCCCAAAAAATCTTGAGCTATTGCAAGAAGAAATGCCAAAAGTTTTTAGTCAGTTAGAAGATGTAAGACACAAACTAGAACTGCATTACAAAGATGTTCAAGATATTGAGTTTACAATTCAATCGGGAAAGTTGTTTATCCTGCAAACAAGAAATGCCAAACGCACAACTCAAGCCGCTTTAAAAATTGCAATCGATTTTGCCAAAGAAGGCATAATCACAAAACAAGAAGCCTTACTAAAGATCAAACCACATGATTTAGAAAAATTACTGCATCCTACTCTTGATCCGAGGGCGCATAAACACATTATTGCAAAAGGTTTGCCAGCATCACCTGGCGCAGTTTCAGGAAGAACTGTTTTTTCGGCGCTTGATGCAGAAAGCTGGGCTGCGCGTGGTGAAAAAGTCATTTTAATAAGAGATGAAACATCTCCAGAGGACATTGGTGGGATGTATGTTGCTGAAGGTTTTTTAACGGCACGAGGAGGGATGACCTCTCATGCCGCAGTTGTTGCAAGGCAAATGGGCAAATGCTGTATTGCTGGGTGTTCTGTTTTGAATATTTCTGCAATAAACCGATTTTTTAGCGTCTCTAACATTGAGGTATTTGAAGGAGATTGGCTTGCTTTAGATGGCTCTTCAGGTGAAGTGATGCTTGGCAAAGTTGAAACGCAGGATGCCGAAATGAGTCCTGAGTTTCTAACCTTTATGGATTGGTCCAAAGAGTTTCGTACATTAAAGGTTAGAGCCAATGCTGATTCTCCCCGCGATGCGCAGTATGCAAAAAGCTTTGGGGCAGAGGGAATCGGGCTATGTCGAACAGAGCATATGTTTTTTCATGAAGCACGACTACCTATTGTTCGCCAAATGATTTTGGCAAAAAACTCGTTAGAAAGAAAAGAGGCGCTAGTGAAGTTGTTGCCTTTTCAGCGAGATGATTTTGTAAATATTTTGAGTGCGATGGAAGGCAAGGAAGTCACAATTAGATTGTTAGATCCTCCATTGCACGAATTTTTACCACTTACTGATAAAGATATGATGACCTTATCAAACCAGTTAAGCCTTTCTATTGATGAAATTAAACATAGAGTGCGTAGTTTAAAAGAAGCAAACCCAATGCTTGGGCATAGGGGATGTCGGTTAGGAATTTCGCACCCCGAAATTTATGAAATGCAAGTGCAAGCAATTGTTGAGGCTGTTGCAGAATGCAAATTATTAAGTAAAAAAGTATTTCCTGAAATCATGATTCCACTTGTTGGTGCCGCAGAAGAGTTGTTGTGGTTAAAACAAAGACTCATGAAAATAGCGCCCAATTTGCCATTTGGAACAATGATTGAAGTGCCTAGAGCGGCGCTAACCGCAAAAAGCATTGCGCGTTATGCCGATTTTTTTAGTTTTGGTACAAACGATCTCACCCAAACTACTTATGGTTTTAGTCGCGATGATTCGACGTCTTTTCTTAAGGTTTATAAAAATGAAGGCATTATTCCTGAAGATCCTTTTGCGATTCTTGATCAATTAGGAGTTGGAAAACTAATTGAAATTGCTTGTATGGAAGGTCTATCTGCGAATCCAAATTTAAAGCTTGGTATTTGTGGAGAGCATGGAGGAGATCCAACGAGCGTCGCATTTTTTCATTTGCTAGGATTGCATTATGTGAGCTGTTCCCCATTTCGTATTCCTGTTGCTATGTTGGCTGCTGCGCAATCGGCAATTCAAATAGGTGTGCAAAATAACACAGAACTTCACGGTTACTTTCAGCAACAAAATAATATAAATGTTTTAAATACAACTTTAAATTGATTTGTAAATTTTATAGATATTAAAAAAATTAGATAAATTGCTATGAATTAAAGCGAATATATTTCAATTTGCTAGTATAAGTGAGTTTTTGCAATATTAATAACTTTTGTTTTTATAAATTTTTTAAATCATTTTTTTATTTCTCTTAATTTTATGTTATTAGGGGTAGGGTTTTGCTCAGAGGTATCCTTTAATTTATTTTAATGAGGTTTATAAATGGCTAACAACGCAGTAAAATACTCACAGCCAGCTGGGTATCAGGAGTTAAACAGTAGCCAGGGAAATAGGCTTGCCATTGGTGTTGTTTCAACGTTATTTTTTTTATTTGGCTTTATAACCTGTTTAAATGATATTTTAATTCCTCATTTAAAAGAAGTTTTTGCATTAAGTTACACAGAGTCAATGTTAATAAACCTGCTTTTTTTTGGTGCTTATTTTGTTTTTTCTTTACCAGCAAGTAAACTAATTACTAAAATTGGTTATAAGAACAGTTTTATAGTAGGACTATTATTAACTGCAATTGGTTGTTTTTCTTTTGTGTTTGCTGCAAAAATTGCTATTTATTATGTTTTTCTTTGTGGATTGTTTGTTTTAGCTTCTGGTGTTGTTACTTTACAAGTAGCTTCAAATCCTTATTTAACTATAATTAGTACCCCTAAAAATGCGTCAAGTACCTTAATTTTTGCGCAAGGTTTAAATTCATTAGGGACCACATTAGCTCCAATTCTTGGTTCAAGTCTCATTCTTGCAGTTGCTGTTTTGCCTGCTGATGTGTTGCAAAATATGTCTCAACAAGAAATTGCAAACTATCACGTTGCTCAAGCTTATTCTGTGCAAAAACCATATTTATATTTAGCATGCTCCGCTATTTTAATTGCAATTATAATGTCTTTTTTTAAATATCCAAAAGACCGTGTGCAAGAAAGAACTGTAAAAGCGAAACATCAAATTCAAGATGCTGCATCCATAGAAAAATTTAATATTTTTAATTATCCTAAATTGGTTTTGGGTACTATTGCAATTTTTGTATATGTCGGTGCAGAGGTTGGAATTGGGAGTCTCATGGTGAATTATATTTCACAATCACACGTTGGTAATTTTGATCTGAAAACGGCAGGTTTTTTAGTCACTCTTTACTGGGGTGCTGCAATGGTTGGGCGTTTTATTGGTTTTTATTTTGCACTTAAAAAACCAACTCATAAAATTCTTTTTTTCCATGCTATTATGGCGTTGTTTTTAGTTACTTGTACAATATTTGGTAGCGGTTATTTTGCGATAGTTTGTGTTCTTGCAGTTGGTTTTTTTAATTCTATTATGTTTCCTTCAATTTTTGTATTAAGTACACAAGGCTTAGGCAAGTTTGTTGAAAAAGGTTCCGGAATTATTTGTATGGCAATTGTTGGTGGTGCTGTTATTCCTATGCTGCAAGGTATAATTGCAGATAATTTAAGTTTAAATGCAAGTTATATTGTGCCGTTGCTGTGTTACCTTTACATTGCTTGGTTTGCAATGAAAGTGAAATCCGAAGTGTCTTTAAAGCATTGATATTCTCCTTTCTTCCTTTGCCGGTTAACGTATTGGCAATCATCAAATTAAAAAGTTTTGTTTTATAATTTGTAAAATACAGCTAAGTGAGCCGGTGTTTCTAGTTTTCTGCAGTGAAAATCGGTTATAGGATATTGATTATCGTTATCAGTAGTGGTAGCTTTTAATTAAAGATGGCATGATTTGCTGTCTTGTAATATTTGTCAAATTTATTTCAAGGTTATTTTTAATGTTTTATAAATTTAATTCCGTTGTTTTTTCGCAATCCTCTTTGAATGTAGTAGAAAAACAAAATGTAGAAACGGTTATTCCTCTTGCACAATTAAAAAAAGGTGAAAAAGCCCGCGTCGTTCAAGTTACGGAAGAGCATTTGTCTTTTTCAACAACACTTCCGCAGGGCGAGTTAGAAAGACGCTTGCTGGAGATTGGATTTGTTGAAGGCACAGAAATTTCTTTACAGCATGAAGGCTTTATTAAAAAAGATCCCATTGCTGTTTTAATCAGATCGTGCTCACTCATTGCTATTCGCCGTCAAGAAGCAGAAGCAATTTTAGTTAGAAAGATAGCTTAAGATGAATAATACACGGACGCTTTTTTCTCCTCGAATCGCTTTAGTAGGTAATCCAAATTGTGGAAAAACCGCATTATTTAATGCTCTTACAGGTAGTCGTCAAAAAGTTGCAAATTATGCTGGAGTCACTGTCGAAAAAAGAGAGGGCGTTTTTGTTGCGCAAAAAGGACAAAAAGTTCGTATATTAGATTTGCCTGGAACCTACAGTTTGAGAGCGCGGAGTCCTGATGAGGCGGTGACAAGAGATGTTGTGTTAGGAAGGTTTATTGATGAATCTATTCCCGATGCAATTGTGTGTGTTGCAGATGCAACAAATATTCATTTGGGATTGCGACTTGTTTTAGAACTTAAAAAAATTGGCAAACCACTCATTTTAGCATTAAATATGATGGATATTGCAGAAAAACGTGGATACGATATTGACTTAAATATTTTATCTAAAGAAATTGGTGTCCCAGTGATACCAACAGTTGCAATTAAGAAAAATGGTATTGCTGAATTGATGCAAGCAGTCGAACATGAGTTTGAAAAGTTTGACAACACAAATACATCGCAAAACCGAGCAGCATTAAATGCCATGAAATTAATATGGCAAGAGCCTTTGGCGCAAGAAGTACGAGCGTACCATAAAGAAGTCGAACGAATTTTATGCTTAGCAAAAAGAAAACAAGGTGTTGTTTCAAAATGGACTCAAAGGCTTGACAATATTTTACTTCATCCTGTTTTGGGTATTTTTAGCTTATTTATTATTTTGTTTTTAGTGTTTCAAGCTGTTTTTATTCTTCCTACTTATCCTCAAGAACTGATTGAATCTGGCTTTGCCCTATTACAAAATTGGCTAACCACAGTCATGCCAGAGGGCGTTTTACTGAGTTTAATTTCTGAAGGTATTATTGCTGGTGTTGGCGGTGTATTGGTATTTATCCCACAAATAGTGACGTTATTTTTCTTTATTTTAATTTTAGAAGATTCTGGTTATATGGCGCGCGCTGCATTTTTAATGGACAAAATTATGGGAGGAGTCGGTCTTCATGGTAAAGCATTTATTCCTTTATTATCAAGTTTTGCTTGTGCGATTCCTGGTATTATGTCTACCAGAACGATTGAAAATCGCCGTGATAGGCTAATTACTATTTTGATTGCACCATTAATGACCTGCTCTGCGCGTTTGCCTGTTTATACATTAATTATAGCTGCATTTGTGCCTTCTGTAACCTATTGGGGATTTATTAATTTACAGGGTTTAGTGATGCTTGGGCTTTATGTAGCAGGAGTCTTAGGAGCATTGATAGTCGCTTTTATTTTTAAGAAATTATTATTTAAGGGAGATATTCATCCATTATTAATGGAATTACCAACCTATAATTTACCAAATATTCCTAATGTTTTATTTGGCTTGTTTGAGCGAGTTGTTGTCTTTTTAAGAAGAGCAGGAACAATTATTCTTGCACTTATGATTATCATTTGGTTTTTAAGTAGCTATCCAAAACCCCCCGAAAACGCGATAGGCCCTGCGATTGATTATTCATTTGCTGGTATAATTGGTAAGTTTATAGAACCAATACTTTCACCTATCGGATTTAATTGGCAAATTGCAATTGCGTTGATACCTGGCATGGCAGCTCGCGAAGTGGCGGTAGCAGCATTAGGAACTGTGTATGCCATAAGCGGCAGTGAAGATGCGGTGCAGCAAGGTCTGCAAGTTGCGATATCGCAATCTTGGGGGCTGCCCACAGCACTGGCTTTTTTAGCATGGTATATTTTTGCTCCGCAGTGCGCCTCAACGTTAGCTGTCACAAAACGCGAAACAAACTCATGGGTTTGGCCAACAGTGATGTTTTTTTACATGTTAGCGTTAGCGTATTTTGTCTCGTTTGCTGTGTTTCATATTACAAAGATTTTTGTTTAAGGAATTAACAGATGCAACAGTATATTGTTTATTTTTTAGTTTTATGGGCTGTTGGGTATTTGTTATACAAATGGAAATTTTTAAGTTTAATAAATCAAAAAAACAACAACTCATCAACTAAAGCTGGGCACTGCTCTGGAGCATGCCAAAGCTGCCCGGTAAGTTCTGCTTTGGCAAAAAAATACCATTAAGTTTTTAACATTTTGCTCGAAATAAAATAAATTTTACAATTATTTATTTTTTGAGCAAATTATGAACTTAAAAAAATTTCCTGTTGGGCATTTTCATGAATTTGTGGTTGTTCATTTGGATGATGATCCCTTAGAGCTTAAAAGTTTAGCGAGAAAAATTAAAAATAATTCTTAGGGCTTGTCTTTTAAAATTTATTCATTTTCTTCTTTGCCTGACTTTAAGCAACAAATTAGCAAATTAAAAAAAATTGATTTTGCAATATTAGATATTTATTTATCTGATCATCGTGCGCAAACAGGATTGTCTGTGGTTAATGAATTAAAAAAAAATTTTCAAAATATTATCATTTTAATGAGCTCAAATTTAGATGATCCTGATTCTGTTTTATTAAGTTTAAGAATGGGTGCTGATGAATTTATCTCTAAAAAAAATGATGTTTATAATATAGTTGAAAAAATGTTATTAGTGAGAAATTTTATATTTAAAAAAAGAGGACTAATTATAGACGATAAGGACGATAAAGAGTTTTATTGTCCTTATCCTGGCGAAACAATACAAAAAGTAAGTCATCGGATTCCTTATATTGTTGATTCGGCAATTAGCTCTGTTTATGTAGAAGGCGATTCAGGAACAGGAAAAGAAGTTATTGTAGAATTATTTCAAAACTATGTAAAAGATATTCCTTTTGTAAAATTAAATTGTGGGAGTATTGCGCCATCTTTGCTAGAAAGTGAGCTATTTGGATATGCCAAAGGCGCATTTACTGGAGCACTGGCGCACAAATTTGGATTGTTAGAATCGGCATCTGGAGGGTGGCTTTTTTTAGATGAGGTTGCAAGTTTATCTGAAAATGCGCAAGTGGCGATGCTACGTGTTCTCGAAAATCAAGAAATTACAAGAATTGGTGAATCATTTTCTCGAAAAATAAATGTAAGGTTTATTGCTGCGTCAAATATTCCTCTTTTAAAAAGAGTCGAAGAAGGAAAATTTCGTAATGATCTTTGGCAACGGCTTCGAGAAACTGAAATAATTTTAAAACCACTTCGGCATCGAAAAAATGAAATTCCAGAAATCATAAATTATTTTTGTAAAACAATGCGAGGAGGACCATATACAATTGATAAAACTGCCATGAATGTTTTGTGTCAAATCTCATGGAGTGAAGGCAATGTAAGAGAACTTAGAAACTGTTTGCGAGCAATGACAGAGCATCAAACAGATAAAATTTTATCGCCCATGGGTATTCCAGAGCGCATACTTTTAAACGACAAAATGGGAGAGAAAGAATTTACAAAAGAAATTGATCAAAATGATTTTATTAAACTTTCAATAAAAAATTCTCTTGGGGAGTTTGTAGATTTTAAAAAATTATCTGATCAATTACTAATTGAATATTTAAAAATTATTAACCCTAAAAATATTAATATTTCTAAGAGTGCACAAATTCTTGGAGTTGCAAGAAGTACATTACAAGAAAAATTAAAAATATTAATGATTTCTTAAAAACATAGAATAACAATAAATTAATTTTGGGTAAATTATAAAAAGTTATTTTAATTTTTAAGGAACATCAATTTTGTAAATAATAGGAAATATTAAATTATAATAATAGTTTCTTAATCCATTAAAGGCGCTAATGAGTTTGGTTGAGTTGGTTTGATAATCATTGTCAATTTTTGACACTCTATCAGCAAAAATTTGTGCAGGAGCATTAAATAAAAATTCTTGAACAAAGTTACTGTCGTCATAATATCCGTGATTGTTTGCAGTGTAGACATAGTTTTTATTTAAAGTAGAATTTTTATTAACTCTTAACAAATTAGCGCCAATGTCTGAAATTGCATATCCATTATCTTTTTCATTTCTATGTAAAATCCATTTAAAACTATTATTAGATATTGATTTTGTAGAGCAGTGATGATTTTTTACCCATCCCCAAGAACTGCCTCCTGCTTCTATTAATGATGAAACATAACAGACTGCGGATGAATCAGAAGAATTTTCAAAAGTTGAGAATAAAATATTGCTATGGGCATTATAATAAGTTTTGTTTCTTTTAAATGCGTCAGGTGGCTTAACTGCATAAATATAGCCCTGCTCAGTTGGATAAATGACTTCACCGTTTATTGACAACAAATTATCAATAGAAAACTGAATAAAAGGCTCAGTTTGATTTGATTTTAAAACAGCTAAATTATTAAGATATAATATATTTTTATTTGGCTTTACTCTTACATATGCGGTTTTATATGAATTGTCATGTGCATGAAGAATTTTATTTGAAGATGATTTTATAAAAACTTGATCGTGTTTTGTAAATTCAACTTTCCATAATTGTTTTTTTTCAGATAAGTCGCATAATTGCATTTTAATAAAACTATTGGTATTATTTCCTTCGGCCTCTGTTAAACAATAATATTGCTCATTGTGTTCATCTTTCGCTTCTGCAATAAGTTGTCCAAATTCCGTAAAATACCAATTGTGAGATTTTGAGCATTTAGCAATTCTAACATTATTGTATGGAAATGTTGTGAGGCAGTATTTTTCATCAAAAATATTTTTTACTTCAATTTTAATTGGAAATTTAGTGTTAAATTTAGTGTCGATTTTGTTATGAAAAGAGTTTGCAAAGCATGTGTGAAGTGCAGAAGGCATTTCTCTTTTTGGGCGGCTTGAAGGTAAGGTGGTAGTGGGATACGGCGGTACTCCTGTATTAAAAAGATAAAGTTTTCCAGAATAGTTTGCATTAAGTACACAGCCAGTATTAACAAGCGGATAATCCAATCCATCAACGGTACCTAATGGATAAATATTAGGATAAACAGTTGGCATATTGTTTGTTTGGGCATTTAAATTTTGGATGGTTTCTTCGGGGGCGTAGGTGCTTATTTCATGATTTAACACATACCGCGTTGCAGACAATATTGTTACAGGAGAAATAAAATAAAGTGCAGTGTATTCGTATTCACGAGTAAAGTGCCATCTTAACGATTCTAATCCCGCTCTGCGGCCGGGATGTCTTGTTTCTTGTAGGGTTCTTTCATAGGTTGCAGTGACATCAATAAAGTTACTTTGTGGGATAATTTCATAAATATAATATTCTTCTACATTCCAATAAGTACGTGCATATTGTGCCGCGTAGTAAACTGCATAGTCTAAACTCGACGTTGTGCTAATCATTGCGGTTGATGGATCGCCGCTTTCGTTTTCTATGTGAAGCGCCAAATTAGTATGCCCGTTTCGGGGACGTGAAAAACCATTTTTAAACACTTCGTCTGGTTTTTCTGGTGTTGCGCGATAAACAACTTTAGGCACGGGGCGAGAATTGACTGCATAAATGTTTATAGATTTAAGGTTTAGAACAAATAAAAAACATAAAAAAATTAATAAACCGCAAGAATTTTTAAAACTCACAATTAACCTCCGCAATAAAATTTACCATGTTGCCATAAAAATTTTGATTATATTCATCTTTAACTATTTTTTGTAGTGGTATAAAATTAAAGATTTATTTTTTTGCGTGTGTCATGTGGAGCTGAATGTGAGTTTCTCTTTTCAAGACGAGTTCTCATCAATGGTTTTGCGGCAAAGAGGGCTCAATGTGAGAAAAATTCTTTTAAACTCTTGCGCACAGAAGTTCAGCGCATGGCAAAAGAAGGATTAGGTAGTAAACCTAAGTTATTTAAAAAACATAGAAAAAAAATTTTGCTTAATAAAAAGCAAAATTTGTTAACAAATCCAGTGGTTAACTTAGAACGTGCGATAGAACTTGAATGTCAATTAAAACAGCAGCTTGGCTATAATTGTCGGGTGTCATTTATAAAATATGGTAGCGGTGAGATTCGAATATTTTTTAAAAATAACAAGGAACTACAAGACATTATTGAAAAAACAAAGCCAACTAGTCCGCTTTTTTAAACAAAAAAATGCCCACGAGCCCTCTTGCGAAGCCTACCGTGGGACTGCACTTATAGTATCGCTTATTTTTAAAAAAAGTCAAGGAAAAATTAAGAAATGGAACAAAAGGAATTTGACGAGATTATTGAATGTATATCAGAACCAAGGCTTTCGAGCTATAAAAACGAATCAAATATAATTATAGAAAACTATATAGAAATCATACAAAAAAGCCAACAAATTTATCCAGCGTTGCATATCATTGAAGTTATTTTTAGAAATAAAGTACATGTTGCTGTTGCTGATATTTTAGAAGAAAAAAATTGGTTATTAGAATTTAAAAATGGAAATCCTCTCTTAATAGAAACTTTTTCTTCGTTACAAAAAACAACACAGACAAATGAAAAAAAAGATCTATACGATTTCTTTAAAGATGAAGTAATAAAAGCTTATGATAATTCATTAAGTACAGCTAAAAAAAATTCACGAAATATAATTGAAGGTGATATTATAGCAAGCTTAACTTTTGGTTTTTGGACTGCATTAATGGGCAAACCATTTATAAACATATTAGGTAATAAAGGATTATATATAAAAGTATTTAAGGAACTTGGTGTGATCCCCGAAAAGTGGACGGTTAAATATCATAATTTTTTTCATACTCTAATGGTGCAAGATAATCAAGGGCAGAGTGCGCACGAATTCGA
>QOVW01000101.1 GCA_003339605.1 Spirobacillus cienkowskii
GAAATCTTAAAAAAACAACTATGAGAAGCAAAAGTCCAAGTTATTTAAAATTTAAACTCAATTTTTCCACACTCCACTTGAATCCCCACCAAAACAAAACAACCCCAAAAGGAAAAACCTTTTGGGGTTGTTTTTGCTGCACAATACAGCAAAGCAAGAGTTTAATTACTCAATGCATTTACCAACTGCACCAGAACCAACTGTACGACCACCTTCACGGATTGCAAAACGGAGACCTGGCTCCATTGCAACAGGAGTGATGAGCTCAACAGTGATTTCGATGTTGTCACCAGGTACAACCATTTCCACGTTAGCTGGAAGATCAACAACACCAGTTACGTCTGTTGTACGGAAGTAGAATTGTGGGCGGTAACCTTTAAAGAAAGGTTTATGGCGTCCACCTTCATCTTTGTTCAACACGTAAATTTGTGCTGTAAACTTTTTGAATGGTTTGATAGAGCCTGGTTTAGAAAGAACTTGACCGCGTACAACGTCTTCACGTTTTGTACCACGAAGAAGAACACCAACGTTGTCACCAGCTTGACCTTGATCAAGAACTTTACGGAACATTTCCACGCCAGTACAAATAGTCTTAGCAGTTGGGTTGATGCCCACGATTTCAAGTTCTTCACCAACTTTACAAATACCTTGCTCAATACGACCAGTACAAACTGTACCGCGACCAGAAATTGAGAACACATCTTCAATTGGCATAAGGAATGGTTTGTCAATTGGACGTGGAGGTTCTTTAATAAAGGTGTCCACTGCATCCATAAGCTCAACAATGCATTTTGAACTTTTCTCATCAGCAGGATTTTGAAGAGCAGCAAGTGCAGAACCACGAATAACAGGAGTGTCATCACCTGGGAAATTGTATTTAGTGAGAAGCTCACGGATTTCCATTTCAACAAGATCAGTCAACTCAGGGTCAGCAATATCGCATTTATTTAAAAATACCACAATGTGAGGAACGTTCACCTGACGTGCAAGCAAAATGTGCTCACGAGTTTGCGGCATAGGACCGTCAGTCGCAGCACAAACAAGAATTGCACCGTCCATTTGCGCAGCACCCGTAATCATATTTTTTACGTAGTCCGCGTGACCAGGACAGTCAACGTGTGCATAGTGACGATTTGCAGTTTCATATTCAATGTGGGAAGCGTTAATGGTAATACCACGAGCTTTTTCTTCTGGCGCTTTGTCGATTTCATCGAATTTAGTAGCAACTTTACCTTGACGGGTAGAAAGAACAGCAGAAATAGCAGCTGTAAGAGTGGTCTTACCGTGGTCAACGTGACCAATGGTACCGATATTCATATGAGGCTTGGAACGCTCAAATTTTTCCTTTGCCACGGTATAATCCTCCAGTTTTGGCAACACAAATAAAAAACAAACTAAAAAAAATCATGAGTAGGATAAGCATAGTTAGAACAACTTGTAAAGTGGTTCTTGCTCCTGTGAAGGGCATTGATACAAACATTCCAAACAAAATGCAATCATCTTTTAAGCTGAATTTACATTTTTTTGAGCAGAACGCATTGCATTTTAAAAAATTAAGAAAATACGGTATAAGGAAATTATATTCGACTTCTATCAGTCTAACGTATCGTTTTCATTATTAATAAGTTCTTCTAAAATGGTTAGATTATCTTCAGCACGAGTTCGCATCAAACGCTCTCTAATTGCATTATAGCGTAGCTCACCATCTGGCATGTCAAAGGGGATATCAAGAAACATCACATACCGCTTTGCATCATAAAACTCTGTAAAGAGTATACGTTTAGAAGCAATAACTGGTTGCTTTATTGGAAAGGTAAATTCCAAAGGAGTCAGTTTAACTGCTCGCAGCGCAGCAATAATAATAATAGAAAAAATCAATATCATTACAGCATTATATTGTAACATACGAATTTCAAGCGCCCAAGGAAGAGCAATAAACAACAAACAACACGTCACCCCTTGAAAGCCAATGTAGGTCATGACATAAAGCAGATCATCATCCCAGTTTTTAAAATTAACGGGCAATAGCAAAAAAAGAGTTTGCACAATTGCTGCAATGACCACTCCACCATAAGTAAGCAAAAGCTCTAATACCTTTATGAGCATGTTTTTTCCTCATAAACAGAAAAACAAAAAATCAAACCACTCCTTTTTCGGAAACTATTTTTAAAGGATTGGAGGAAAAGAATTTCCGAGTTATAACCACGCTATGCAAAAGATCTTTGTTTTTTGAGAAATCTTCATTCTCTCTTACAACGAGGCTCCCTCATGAAGCTCTATTCGATTCCATTTTGTCCTTACTGTTTTAGAGTCAAGATAACGTTAAAAATAAAAGAGATTTCACCTTCTATGGTAGAAATCAAAGAAATTGACTTAAAAAACCCACCAGAAGCATTAAAAAAAATAAATCCAAATTTAACAGTCCCTACTTTGCAGTTAAACAATGACTCAGGGTTTGGAGAAAGTGTTACAATTATGGAGTATTTAGATACTTTGGGCACAAACAAGGTGATGCTGTTTGGTGAAACGCCAGAACATAAAGCGAAACTAAAGTTTACAATGCAGTACATAAACGAACACATTACACAGCAGCTGAATTATGCAATTATGAGTAAAGGTAGCGCAATTGCATACTCTAACATTAACACCGCACTACCAAAAGCTTTTGAACTTTTAAATCACTTACTGCAACAACAGAATGGTGCACCATTTTTTGGCGGCACAACCGTTAATGCGCAGGATGTTTGCTTAGCTCCTTTTGTTGTTTATTATAATATGGTGCAAAAACATACCAATTTACTTCCAGTGCCAAACGAATTTCAAAAAGTTACCCAATATTTTAAAAATTTAGAAGAACACGCTGTTGTTAAAGAAACCATGCATCAAACACAAGAAATGCAAGACGTTATTTTAAATTTTAGTACCCCTCCCGAATACATGCTAAAAATTAAAAACTCCTCTCGCACGCTTATAGACAACATTCAGCAAGAGACCGCAAAGCTCAATCAAACAATACAAAAGCTTGGGTCTAAAATATTATGGGAAGTGCAGTTAAATAGTAAAGGACCCTTACTTTTTACTAAAATACTTTTGCAAAATCCAAGTGAATCTCTAAAAGTTTTACATAAAATCAACGATCTCCAAGAAACCACAAATCACCATTGTCATTTTATCCTTGAAAACTTTACATGCATTCAAGTAGAAGTATGCACGCATGAACCCCAATGGGGAGTTTCTGCAATGGACTTTGCGTTTGCGGAGGCTTTGGCAATTATTTTTTTAACTTAAAGGAACACATCACATCATGAAGCAAAATAAAAAAACTTTTTTAGCATTTATTGGTGGTAGCGGACTTTATGATCTTCCAGGAATAGAAAATTTAGTTGAACATGAAATATCAACCCCTTTTGGTGTTCCTTCTGATAAAATTATTGTTGGAAAAATTGATGGCAGACCCATTGCATTTTTACCTCGCCATGGTCGTGGTCACCGGTTTCTCCCTTCAGAAGTGAATTACCGAGCCAATATTTATGCTTTAAAATCTTTAGGAGTTTCACATATTGTTAGCATTAGCGCTGTTGGTGGCTTGCAAGAAAAAACAGCACCTGGAACTGCAGTGATACCTACCCAAATTTTAGATAAAACCACAGGTCTTCGCGCACGAAGCTTTTTTGGCAACGGTGTTGTAGGACATGTCAGCTTTGCAGACCCCTACTGCACAGAACTACAAAAATATATTGCCAATGCTTGTGAACAAGAAAAAATCTCAACCCATTTTGGTGGCACGTTAGTGTGTATTGAAGGACCTCGTTTTAGTAGTCGAGCAGAAAGCCATTATTTTAGAGCAAGTGAAGCGACTATTATTGGCATGACTGCAATGCCAGAAGCCATTTTAGCCCGCGAAGCAGAAATTGCGTATGCAACTTTAGCCTTTGTGACTGATTATGATTGCTGGAAAGAGGAAACAGAGCCTGTTACGGTTGATGCTGTGTTAGCGGTATTAAATAACAATGTCGAAGCGTCAAAACGCATTGCCAAAGCAATTCATAAGTTGCTGCCACTAGAATCTGATAATCCTATTTTTCATGCCGCAAAGCATGCAATTATGACAACGCCAAGTCTTATTCCTCCAGAAACAAAACGCAATTTGAATTTACTATATGGAAAATACTGGAACTAATTTTATAATTTTTTAAGAATAGGTGCAAATTTATGTTACATAACCTCGAAGCAATTCGATTTAAAAATAATAAGTTAGAATTATTAAACCAGTTGTTACTTCCCGATTCTTTTGTGTACGAAGAGTGCTTTGATTCTAGAGATGGTTGGCAGGCAATTCATAGTATGAAAGTGCGTGGAGCACCTGCTATTGCAATCACTGCAGCTCTTTCTCTTGCCAGTGAGCTTCATCATTTAGAACATCAATTTACTGTTGATGAACTCAAAGAGTATATCTTTGCTAAACTTGATTATTTGTGTACAAGCAGACCCACAGCAGTCAACTTATTTAAAATGGCTCATTCCATGAAACACATCATTGAAGTAGAGCTTAAAGCAAACCAAACTTATTTTCAGAACCCACAAATTTTAAAAGAATTTTTTATCAAAAAAGCAGAAGACATGCTTGCTAATGATATTGCTGATAATAAGGCAATTGGCAAATTTGGGGTCGAATGCTTTGGCCACAACAAAAACTTGAAAATTTTGACTCATTGCAACACAGGATCTCTGGCTACAGCAGGTTTTGGAACAGCGTTAGGAGTCATCCGTTCGCTTCATCAAGCTGGCAAACTCGAACACGCTTTTGCAACAGAAACACGCCCTTACAATCAGGGCGCACGCCTTACGGCATTTGAGCTTGTTTACGAAAAAATTCCAGCAACTCTCATTACCGACTCCATGGCCGCATTTTTAATGCAAGAAAAAAAGATTGATGGGGTTGTTGTTGGAGCGGATAGAGTTGTTGCAAATGGAGACACCGCAAACAAAATAGGAACATTACAACTTGCTATTGTTGCTGCGCACTATAACGTGCCTTTTTATGTTGCTGCACCCTCAAGTTCTATTGATTGCACAAAACAAACTGGCAAAGAAATTCATATTGAAGAACGCCCAGCCCAAGAATTGACCCACATTCAAGGCATTCCTATTGCGGCCAAAGATATTCAAGTGTGGAACCCATCTTTTGACATCACCCCCAATGCGCTCATCACAGGAATAATTACATAGTTTGGAGTGATGACAAAAAATAACAATGGCGAGTTTCAAGTGGCGCAATTCTTAGCAACAAATCTCAAATCTAAGGGGTAAATTTATGAAATCTGCAATCAAAAATCAAAATTTACTTGCCCCCCTTGGCAACGAGCCACATGCATTTGCAAAATTTAGAATCGATAGCAAAAAGTACTCTATAAATTTAATTGAAGAGATCGCAATTGGTCAATCTTTAGGCGCTTGGGACGAAACCCATGTCAGTCACGCTATTTTGCAAAGCAAAGTTGCTAAGATTGTATCGCTAGAAAGCTTTTCTGATTTTCATGAAGCAGTTGTCGCTTTTCCGCTTAACATTTGGCATCGCAAATTGTCATGGTTATTGGCTATTTTGTACGGCAAAATGAGTTTTTACGAAGGCGTGCAACTAAACTCTGTTTGGTTTTCTGCAGATTGTTTTGACAATAAAAATTTAATTGGCCCTAAATTTTCGCCTGAGTCGCTGCGTCAATTGCTTGGTGTGCAGCAAAAACACCCTCTGTTGATGGGTATTTTAAAACCAAATGTGGGAATGAATGCTAAAAAAATTGTTTCTTTATATCTTGAAGCAGCAGAAGCAGGGGTTCATATATTAAAAGATGATGAAATACGACACGATGCGTCACCGCTGGATTCCCTGCAACGCATAGAAGCCGTTGCTCAAGAAGCACAAAAAAGAAATTTAAAAACTTTGTACGCTGTGCACTTACAAATTGATTCGGCAAACTACATACAACATGCAAAAGCATTTGTTGAAGCCGGGGCTAATGCATTGCTTGTGAATGTGTGGACAGCGGGAATTGAAGCATTACAAGAAATTCGCAAAGCCGTTGATGTGCCTATTTTATCGCACCCAGCACTTGTTGGAGCATTCGGAAGTCAAGAACACAATGCCACAATACACCCACGCGTTACTTTAGCGCAATTGATTCGTGCGGCAGGAGCAGACTTAAGCTTATTTCCAAGCCCATACGGTAAACTTGGTTTGCAAAAACACATTGCACTGGATATTGCACAACATTGTTTACAAACAAACCAAAATTGGCCAATTTGCAGTACAATGCCTGTACTCAGCGCCGGTATTAAACAAGAACACACAGCTCTTGCAAAAGCAGATTTTGGAACCGATTTTGTTTTAAATGCTGGCACAGGAATATTTACCGACAGCCAAGGTATTCAAAACAGCATTCAAAACTTTAGAAAAGAACTTGATGTATTATGAGAAACTTTAGAAAAATCATAAAAGACGCTTCGCACTTTCCGCTGTCTTTATTTGAAACAATTGAGTTAAATAAAATATGTGATACCGCAAAAAGACTCGACACACGTCTTGCAATACCTGCAACAAGTAGTAATTTTAGTATTCGGACAAAAAACAATGATTTTCTTATAACAAAATCGGGCTTACACAAACGTAACTTAAACCCTGGCCGCTTTATCAGAGTGTCACTGCAAGGCACACCATTAAACCCTTTATCTGCAAAACCAAGTGATGAAACTCTAATTCATGCAGTCATTTATCAAAATGTTTCATCTGCACACGCTATTTTGCATTGTCATGCTCCTGAGTTTGAATCTATTTTGCTTAAAAAGCTTGAACATAAGCAGGTGTCTTCTCAAGGTTTGGAATTTGGTTACTTTAAGCTAAAAGGTCACGAGCTTTTAAAAGCATTAGGCAAAAAAAATCATCAAGAAGACTTTTATCTTCCAGTCGTGCAAAACCATCAAGACATGGAAAAAATGGCCCACTTTATAGAAAATCATTTTTTTCATGACTCGAAGCATCCAGCCAATTGCGGCTTTCTTTTAGAACGGCATGGCATTTACTGTTTTGGTCATTCTGTTTATCAAGCAGAATTGCGGCTAGAGGCTTTGCTTCACCTGATAGCCAACATAACCACTCCCCCATTAAAGTAAAATCTGTAAAAACCGATGTTTATATAGCTTCAATCATTAATAAATAGTTTGTAATTTTAAATGTTAAGGCTTTTATGAACATTCGTGCTCATTTCAAAAACATGAGATTTCCACTTGCAATTAAAACAGCCTTAGCACTTATTGCAATTATTTTTGTCATCATGGGAATTACAACCTATCTTTATATTGGCCAAAACCGATCAGAGATGGAGGCATTTGAGAGAAAAAATCAATTGTCTATTTTTTCTGCAGCACTGCCTGTTGTCGAAAATGCATTGTGGGATGTCGATTTTAAAGGTTTAAACTCTACCTTATTACAAATTATGAAAAATGAAAATATAGTTAGAGTTGTTATATTTACAGAAAGAGAAAAAGTTTTTTCGTATTTAGAACGCAATAATTTAGATACAATTGGCAAAGAACCTGATTTTAAATTTGATGATTTCTTAACCCCAGAAAATAAAAAACAACTTGTTTCTATTAAATATGATAAAAATAATAATAATGTTGTAGAATTTAACAACTCTAACGAAGAAACGTCTTTACTAGCATACCCACTTTTTTCTAAAACCATGATTAAAGACGTTTTAGAAGTTAATAAAATTGGTTACTTATTTATGATCTATTCAACTAAAAAAATAAGAGAAGCCAATAGATCAATTATTATAAAAGCAATTTTATTATCAAGTTTACTTTGCATTGTATTAATTATTTCTAGTTTTATATTTATTATTAACTTGGTTATTAATCCAATAAAAGCATTAGAAGAAGCCAGCATTAAAATTGCAAATAGTAATTTTGTTCAAACAAATATTCAAAAAAGTATTATAGGCCATGACGAAATTGATAGTTTAACAAATAATTTTAATCACATGGTAACGCAAATTTTAAAATTTATTGAAGAAGAAAAAAAGCAGCAAAGAATGGCAAACGAACTCGAAACTGCAAGAGTTATTCAAAAGTCATTTATTCCGAAAGCAACAAATTTACAAGTAGGATATTTTGAAATTTCTGGTCAGTTTCAATCTGCTTCAGAATGCGGTGGCGACTGGTGGCATTTTTATCCTCTTCCCGATAAAAAACTAATGCTTTTTCTTGGCGATGTCACAGGACACGGAACAACTAGTGCAATGCTCACAGCCGCGGTAAAAGGATATTGCGATTCAATCTACGGCAGAAAAATAAGTGATCCCTCCATTATTCTTGAAGAACTTGACCTTATTGTAAGAAGCTGTGGCGGTGAAGACTTGGTCATGACCATGTTTGTGACGGTTATCGATCCCATCAACCAAAAAATGACGTATTCCAATGCAGCACAAAATTTTCCTTTAATTATTAACCAAGAATCAAACACAGAATCCCACACCACACTGCTCGGTCTTGGTAAACGACTGGGCTTCAGAAATAGTCAAAATGATGAGCATTATGTTAAATACAAAAACTATACATGTGATTTTAAACCCAATAATATACTTTTTGTTTATTCTGATGGATTAACAGAAGCAAAAAACTTAACTAACCAAAGAGAATACTCAGAACGCCGTTTACTTAAAAAACTAAAAAGCATAAAAACCCTTGATACAAATCAAATAATTATCACTATTCAAGAAGATTTAGAAAAATTTGTTGAAGGCAATCAGTTTGAAGACGATGTGACGTTTGTCGCCTGCCGTTTTTGCAAAACTGAAGAAAATCAATATACCAACGAACTGGTTACATATTTCAATTCTCGTGCTGGCTAAAAAATTGCTCAGTAAATTGGCATTTTAGTGTCGTAGGAACCATTTTGCCCAGTAAGCTAACACAAATTTGCCCATAATTATAAAAGTACACAAAAGCACAACTCAACAACTTGCTACATAGGGAGAGATTATTGTGCACGACGAATATGAACTCAATTTAGACGATTTGGATTTTAATGCGACTCCTATTCAATACTTTGATATTGAAGTGAATGATCCTGTCTCAGAAGAAGACCTTCGGTATGCAGAGCTTGAACATATATTATTTAAACAAATGCCAAAAATTGATTTTGCTAATTTTTAAAATTAAAATTTAGGAACCTGTACAACAATGCTCAATCCTTTTGCAACTTCACATCCATCTTGGCACGCATAGGCATGGCGTTGATGACCATTAAAACAAAGCAAATCTCCCTCATAAACAATAAATAATTCGCTCTCTACCATAACGTTAAAACATCCTTGAAAACAATAAAAGTATTCTTCGGTTCCCGGGGTGTGCGGCGAACCAGGAAATCGCTCTCCAGCAAGAAGTTGATACTCTTGTAAAATAAGATAACGAGAGTTTTCGGGTGTTAATTGATAAATATCAATAAATTTATTTAATTTATGGATTCCTTGTAAAAGTGGCTTAGGAATGAGTGTGGCATTTTCTTTTTTATATAATATTGCGGTGGGATTTGGTTTGCGTAACAATGAGGCCATTTCAACTCCTAGACCTTGTGCGATGCCAACCAATACTTGCAACGTTGGGTTTCCTTCACCGCGCTCCAAACTTGCAATTGTGCTCCGCGGAACACCCGAACGTTCTGAGAGTTGTTCTTGGCTAAGTCCATACTCGCGCCGAAACGCCTTCATATGCACAGCAATATACTGCCCAAAGCATTCGGGTTTTTCAAATGAATCTTTTTTGAGCATAAATGCAATTCTCCAATTTTTTATCTTTTTTTCATTGTGTCAGTTTCGTCTCGTATTTTATATTTAAAACCCCTGGGTAACGTATAATATCTATGTTTGTTTTGACAACAAGGAAGGCGCGAATGAAGAAAAATACCTTAATAATTGTTATGAGTTATTTTTATTTTTCTATTGTAGTCAGTTGTGCAACAAAAAATCAAACCAAAAGAAATCATTTTCTTCCCAATTCTGCTTACGTGAACCCTTCACATCCTTCGATTGATTGGAGTAAGCTACATGCTCAAAATGACTCACCAAATGTAAAAACATTTTTAGAACTTTCTAAAGCAACTCAATCAAAAATAAGAGAATATCAAATTCCATATTCATGGAAAGGGATATCAGAAAACTGGGATTATCATTATTTTAAGTCAAAAGATAAGTATACTTTTATGCGTAAAAATGGTGTGGATTGCACCCGTTTTCTTCGCCATATTTTTTTAGAAGAAATGAAATTACCATACAATTCAAAAGAAAAAAATTACCCAATATTGAGTCATAGTTTTAGCCAAAATAGATCTAGCAGCGAACTGAAAAACTTTATTCCAATTAAAAAACTTCGCAATGGCTTTAAACCTAAATCAGGAGATATCTTAGCGTTTCCGGGTCATGCACTTGTTGTGATTGATGCAAAAAATTGTATTGCGATGCAATCTGCTTCATGGTTGTGCAAAAAATTTGCATTAAATAGCTGCTACCAATCTGCAAGCGGCAAACATGCGGGAGTCACTCTATATAAATTAATGAATAAAAATGATTGTGAAAACGGAACTTGGAAACAACTCGATGCGGCAAAAAATAAATTTACTGCAGCTTGGCGACACAAATCATTTAACACTTGGATTGAATCAATGCCTCAAAAAGCCAAACCGCATGAAACAATAATGCTGACAGGATACAATATTTCAAGAAGATATATTTATTTTTCTGGAAGTCATACACCTGTTTTAACCTCCTATGCACACGAGCACAAACACAACGAGCATGGCGATCTCATAGATATTGTTACAGTTAAAGTTCCTAGCACAGCAAAAAGCGGAAAGTTAAAAATTTATTGGGGCAATCATTTAAAACCCGATAGCAAACATACAGTGAGTTCGCAGAAAATTATAAATATTGAGCAACAATTTCTTACTAAAAACAGAAAACACTAAAACCGCTTAACATAATTTTTGTATTTTTTTTAATCTATAAATTGACATAAAAAGAAAATTATACTAAAAGTTGACCCTCAGCAAAATGAGCTTTTAATAACTCATTATTTTTTAATTTATTTGCAAACAAATTAAGGTAAAGTTTACATGTATTGTAATAATAAATTATTGTATTTTTGTGTTGCTTCTTATTTTACTATAATTTCATGCAAAAATAATAACAATGACAATTTAAACTTAGAACAGTTTAGCGTTACTTTAGCCAGCAGTAAAGATGTTCCTGCAAATCCTGCAACAACTACAGCAAAAGGTCTCGTAACATGCAAAAACCACATAACAAATTTTAATATTTCATCTGATAATAATAAAATTTATCTAGCTACAAACACAGACTGTACAATTACATTTTCAAATATAGAATTTGTGAATAATAGCAAGAAATACAAATTTACTAATATTGAAATAAACGTAAATCTAAATAATAATCAGTATAAATACTTTAGTGATACTAGCTATCCAAACATAGAAGATAATAATAAAAATTTTTTTGTTGCTACGCACATTAATCTTTCAGGAAATAATATAACAATTAATTTTCATGACCATTACCAAACAGACAGCCCAAAAACACTCACTTCAATGACATTCAAAGATGTAAATAATGTTACATTTAACGCAATTGAAGCGCCTCCAGCAATCAATCTTTATTTGGCACCAATAATACATGAAGATATAGACAAAAGTAAAACTCTTTATAATCTACAAACCAATAATGAATCCGAACAACCTCCAATTGATACATGTATTATTGTTCCAAAAGCAAATTTAAATAATAAATCTTGGACTATTATTAATGATTATTTAAAAACAAATACTACAAATGAACTATGTCCAGATTTTTATCAAAACACAATAAATCCAACAGGAGGAAACTGGGATAAATTTTTCAGCAATGATCACTACATTATTATCTCTACGAATCCTATAAATGATGAATTAAACTCTTATAGAGTTATAGAGGTTCCAGCTTATACTGCACCATAAATATAATAAGTCTAATAAATACGGCATTAAAAATGAGCATTAACTTAAAAAAAATAATTTACAAGAATATAATGATAATAGTTTTTTTTTAACTAGCTGCAAACAAGAAGAAGCACATTACAATTTGCTTCCAATTACGTTGAGTTTAAAAAAAAGCGATCAAAAAACATCAATAAAAGATATAGTTCTTAAAATTACATGCGGAAAATTTCTAACCCATACTACAACCCTAAATGAAGGTGATCAAACTTTTCTTCCAAATAACGATACCTGTACAATTGAAATAGTCAGCTTTAAAAAAAACACACCAGAAAATACTAATGCAGAAGACAATAAAAAAACATACACTGTTGGAAATGGTAATCAAAATTTTAAACTTAAATTATCCCACAATACTTCTAAAATTACACCAGTTTTATACAGCTTAGGTAACAAAGATACAGATAAAGATATAAGAGTTTCTGGAGATTTTAAATTAAAAAATAATAAATTAACATTAAACTTTATTTTTTTTGAAAGAAAAATAACAACAATTAATACCCCTAGCATACTAATTACAATAAAAAAAATAGATGAATATTACACTAGAATTACACTAAAAGCTCTAAAAGATATAACATTAAATAAAATAGGTTTTTTTGATAAAGATGAACATGAAAAAACACACTCACAAATATCAAATTTAGACATTATCTCTAAATTTCAAGCATTCGCATGCAGATTTAACAATCAAAAAAACAAAGATTCTCGTCTCCCTAACAAACTCATTCCTGGTCACACATGGTATAGCGCATGTGACATTGGCCTAAAACACAACAGAAACGAAAATGATACTGTAGTTAAAATGACAGTGGTTACCTTAGACAATCGCGAAGAAATTCATAAATTTTTTTTACATTAGCTAATAACTTCTCCAATCCAACTAGAAGTTTATACAAGATTATCTTAAAATCTAAAGAAAAGAAGAACAATAAATTAGTTAAGATCTCAATTAATTAAACTAATCACAAAGACAGCACTCAAAAAGAACTATATAAATTTTTACTGCCTTTACCTAATATTCCGGTAAAATCTTAATTTTTTTGGATATATATTATTAATATTACTATTAAAATTCAAAAAATCACTCATAATATTTATAAATTTTAAAAATTTCAAAAAAATACAAATTGACACCAAATGCACTATGCTATAGCGATTTTAAACCTTGTTGCTATAAATTACGCAACACTCAATATATTTAATATGCCAGTTAATAGTTGAGAAAGTTATTGTGAGGCTTGAAGAAATAGCTCCTATTTGTTAAATAATTTTTGTCAAAACAAATTAACAAAGGAGCTAC
>QOVW01000102.1 GCA_003339605.1 Spirobacillus cienkowskii
ATCGAATTCGTGCGCACTCTGCCCTTGATTATCTTGCACCATTAGAGTATGAAAAAAATTATGATATTTAACCGTCCACTTTTCGGGGATCACACCAATCGTTTAAAATGACGTTTTAAGTTAATTATAATTAAAGACATGTCAATTTTATAACATTTTTTGTTTATTTAATAAAATTTAGTGATTTATTACATAGCTCTACGGTATTGTCCGCCCACTGCATACAATGCTTGTGTAATTTGACCAAGGGTCGCATAACGCGTTGTGTTTAAAAGCTCTTCAAATACATTACCGTTTTTAAGGACAATATATTGTAATTTTTTTAATGCTTCTTGAGATTTTTGCATATGTTGTGTTTTAAAATGATTTAGTCTATTTATTTGTTCTGATTTTTCTTCATAATTTGCTCTTGATAAAGGTATATGAGTTTTATTATTTTCAGTTGCATTAGTGTTTAAATAGGTATTGACTCCAATAATTGGCAATTGGCCAGAATGCTTTAATGTTTCGTAATACAAGCTCTCTTCTTGTATTTTACCTCGTTGGTACTGCGTTTCCATAGCTCCTAATACACCACCTCTACTTGATATCCGCTCAAATTCTGCCAAAACAGCGGCCTCAACATCATTGGTTAAAGCTTCAATAAAGTAACTGCCTTGCATGGGGTTTTCATTTTTTAATACCCCATACTCACGAGCTAAAATAAGCTGAATTGCCATACTTCTTCGCACACTTTCTTCGGTAGGCGTGGTAATCGCCTCGTCATAAGCATTTGTGTGCAAAGAATTGCAGTTGTCAGATAAAGCCAGTAACGCCTGCAACGTAGTGCGAATGTCATTAAACTGCATTTCTTGGGCATGCAACGATCGCCCACTTGTTTGAATATGGTACTTTAATTTTTGAGAACGTTCGTTTGCTTTATATCGCTCTTTCATCGCTATTGCCCAAATTCTACGTGCCACCCGACCAATCACAGAATATTCGGGATCCATTCCATTACTAAAAAAGAACGCCAAATTAGGCGCAAACTCATCAACGCGCATTCCTCTACTTAAATAATACTCAACATAGGTAAATCCATTGGCAAGAGTCAATGCAAGCTGGGTAATAGGGTTTGCCCCCGCTTCAGCAATATGATAACCAGAAATACTGACTGAATAATAATTTTGCACATTATTTTTAACAAAAAATTCTTGAATATCACCCATCATTTTTAACGCAAAATCAATAGAAAAAATGCAGGTATTTTGTGCTTGATCTTCTTTTAAAATATCTGCTTGAACTGTTCCCCGAACCTGACCCAATGTGTAAAAATAAGCGCTCCTGTATTCTTCTGGGGTAAGAGCTCTACCAACTTTTATCTCTTCTTTGGCAACTTGCTGATCGATTGCTGCATTAAAAAACAACGCAAGCAAAATTGGTGCTGGCCCATTTATAGTCATACTCACGCTGGTATTTGCTTCACACAAATCAAATCCTTTATAAAGAAGTTTCATGTCATCTAAGGTTGCAATACTCACACCACTTTCACCAATTTTTCCATAAATATCGGGTCTTTCATTTGGCTCATCGCCGTATAACGTGACACTATCAAAGGCGGTAGAAAGTCTTTTTGCCGTGTCGCCTTGAGTTAAAAAATGAAACCGGTTGTTTGTTCTTGCAGGACCGCCTTCACCTGCAAACTGCCGTTTTGGATCTTCGTCTGAACGTTTAAAAGGAAACACTCCAGACGTAAACGGAAAAAATCCAGGTAAATTTTCGTTTCTTAAAAATTTTACAATATCTCCATAGTTTTCAAATTGTGGTAAATGTAACTTTTTAATTTTTAATCCAGATAAAGAAACAGAATAAGTAACTACTTCGTATTTTTTGTCTCTAACATAATAACTATAAACATCACCTTCGTAATTTTGTTTTAAGCTATTCCAATTTTTTAAATTTTCTATTAAATATTGCGGCAATAAATTCCATAATTTTTTTGATTCATCTTCAAAAATATTTTTTAAACTCAATTTATTAATAATTTCTTGAGATTTTTCGAGTGAATATATATAATTTGCATTTTTAACATGCTCATTGGTTTGTTCATGATAATTTTTAATAGTTTGCGAAATTTCATTTAAATAATTTGACCTATTTTGTGCTATGATTGATGAAATATTTGTTGATTTTTTAGCAATTTTCATTTGCACCTTATCTTGCCAAACATTATCATTTGATTTTTTATTTAGTAACTTTAGCAAACTTTTATATAAAGCATTAACACCATCATCATTAAATTTAGAGGCTATTGTACCAAAAATTGGATAATCTTCTTCTAAAATATTTCTGTTTCCTGCAAGCCTAGTACGCCTAATTAATGATTTTACATCTCGGTAAGCATCTTCAGATCCTCTACGATCAAACTTATTGATTGCAATAAAATCTGCAAAATCGAGCATATCAATTTTTTCTAGTTGTGTTACGGCTCCAAATTCACTTGTCATGACATACAAGCTCAAATCAGATACATCTAAAATTCCTGTATCACCTTGACCTATACCACTTGTTTCAACAATAATTAAATCAAACTTTAACGATCGCGCAAGACATATTGCTTCTTTTGTAACTGAAGACAGTTCATTTTTACTACCTCTTGTAGCAAAACTATGCATAAATATATTTGAATTATAAACCGCATTCATGCGAATACGATCTCCAAGTAATGCTCCTCCTGATTTTTTTTTCGAGGGATCAACACTAAATATACAAATTTTTTTCTCAGGAAACTCTAAAATAAATCGTCTAATAATTTCATCGGTAAGACTACTTTTACCAGCTCCTCCTGTACCTGTTACACCTAATACAAGCGGATAATTTTTTTGCCTTCGCTTAGAAAAATCAACATTTGCATTATCAATTTGTAACCGAATTTCTGACGGCAAATTATTGATATCATGTTCAATGATTGATAATGCTCTCGCAAATTTTAAATTTTCTGAAACTGATATTTTTTTATTTTTAAACTCTTGCGGCCATTCATAAATTGAAAAATCTGATTTTTGAAGCATATCGCATAACATGCCCTCTAAGCCCATTTTTAATCCATCTTCTGTAGAATAAATTCTTGTTATTCCAAAATCATGCAGATTTTCAATTTCTTGAGGAAGAATAACACCGCCTCCTCCTCCAAATATTTTTATATCTTGACGGCCATTTTTATTTAATATCTCTTTCATATACTTAAAAAATTCGACATGGCCTCCTTGGTAAGAACTTACAGAAATTGCTTGAACATCTTCTTGAATTGCAGCATTAACTATTTCACTTACGCTACGATTATGTCCAAGATGAACAACCTCAACACCTCCTTGCTGCAGAAGTCTCCGAATTATATTAATGCTCACATCATGACCATCAAACAAAGCCGTTGCAGTCATAAATCTCACCTTGTTTTTAAGTTTATAATTAAAACTTGTCTCCATGGCTTCATTTCCTATATGGTTTCGTTATATTGGATCATTCTGCTAATGATACCGGCTATTTTTTTTTAATTATAGCGTAGTTTCTTTAATTTATAATAATTATGGAGAAAATTCAAAATGTGGCCACTTTCTGGAAAAGAAATTTATCGAGCCATTACTCATGATGAAAATAGTTTAAATGTGTTTGACAATTGTATAATACTTGGAGTTTCTAGCGACAGTCGAAAAATTACACCAAATAATCTATTTGTTGCAATTCAAGGTGAACAATATGATGGACACGCTTATTTAGCAGAATGTTTTGAAAAGGGTGTGCAAATTGCTTTAGTTCACAAAGATTCGGAATTTATTAAAAAGCTATCACCAGAAAATCAAAAAAAATGTATCCAAGTAGAAAATGTCATAGATAAATTTAGAAATTTTGCAAAATTTATGCGCAGTAGATTTGATTTTCCTGTCATTGCCGTTGCTGGAAGTAATGGCAAAACAACTACAAAAGAAATGATTTTTAGTTTGTTAAATAGCGAAACAGAAAAAGTCACTAAAACCGAAAAAAGCGAAAATGGCTTTTTAGGAATGGCCTTAACTCTTTGTCAAGAAGCTCACAATATCAGCTCTCCTCCGCATGCCCTAATTCTAGAAATTGGAATTGATGAAGTTGGCGCTATGGCACAACATGTGTCACTCAGCACACCTCATATTTCTTTAATTACTGCATTAGGACCAGAGCATCTTGAACGATTGATTGATTGGGACACAGCAGCCTCTGAAGAACTTATTTTATTTCAAAACCTGAATTCTAAAAAAATTTGGCAACTTAGTGACCAAAAATTGCTTACAGAATTTAATCACCAAATTGAAAAAAATTCTTGTAATGACAAAAATGCGATTTCTACAATTAATGATTATATTATTATCGAAAAAAATAATTTTGAAAAAATTGAGAATAAAGACAAATTATTAAATTTTGTAAAAAAAATTATTATTTGGGAATTAACTCAATCATCTAGTTTTGATAACACAGTTAAATTTGAAATTCTACCAAAAGAAAATCATTACAAAAATTGTGAATTTAAAATATTGATGCCCGGCATTCATAACGTGACAAACTTTGCATTAGCATTTTCTGTCGCTATAATGCTTAATAAATCGATAAATTATATACAAGAGTGCTGGAAAAACTTTACAATACCACCAATGCGCTCAAATATTAAAAAATTAAAAAAAGGCAATATCTTATTTGATGATACATATAACTCAAGCCCTATGAGCCTTGAAGCCGCTCTGCACTTTTTTGATAATAAAGATTTTTACAATAAAGAAAAACTTATTATTCTTGGCGATATGCTAGAGCTTGGAACTGAGTCAAAATACTGGCATGAAAAAATTTTTTATTCGCTTAAAAATTTACAGAACTCCTACTTGTGCCTATACGGCTCTGGAATGTATGATTGTTATAAGCTTCTTAAAAATATAGAAGATGAGCTAATTTCTCTTAATAATACTAAGATTTATTGGCTTGCAAAATCTGAAGATCCCAATAAGTTTTTAAGTGAAATTAAAGTAAATCTTTTAGATTTTTTAATCCTTGTTAAAGGAAGCCGGGGCATGAAACTTGATAGGATAGTAAAAACAATAGAAAAAAATTTTTGATTATACTGCACTCTATCTAACATACGCAGTTTTGAATTTCGGGAGGTGTATTTATGCGACCTGAAGTACTTCAAAATGAACTATTAAAAATTCTTGAAGGCTCTTTTACCGAAAGATCATCTCATAACAAAGATGATTTTGTTCTTTCTCTCAACGAAGATCAAATGTTTAAGCTATGGAATATACTAGGAGAAGAACTTGGGATTGATCTTTCTCTCGCAACAGCAGATCAAAGAAAACTTTTGTTTGAATCGTGCGAAAATGGCAAACACATTGCTGCAAGAGATTTTAGTTCATTGCTGTGGTTAGTTTATTACAGTGATGCGGCGTATCAATAGCTCATTTTAATATTTTCCTTTACATTTTTTAAATTTTTAGAATATTATGTATTTTTAAATATTTTTAATTTGATCTATTAAAATTATACAGTTAAAAATATTTTTTAACTTTAAAATTGAAAAAAAGATTTTAATCGGTTACAGCTATCTTTTGTTATTAAGCACTTAGTTTTCTAAGATAAATTTATATTTTAGAAAAAAGAATTGCATTTTTTAAAAACCATCCGGTTTTATATAAAATTAAAAATTATAAATTAAATGAGCTGCTTAAATAATAAACGAAAGTATAAAAATGAAGAATTATCGTCACAACACATCTCTGCTTAAAAAAATTAAAAATTATTTTGACCCTCGTAATATCAAATCAACTGCAAATTTTCAAAAAAGAGCATATGTTATGAGTGCTATTTTTTTTGTCGCACTCATTTGCATTTTAATTAGGTATGCATGGCTGACTTTTTTTCCAACTTCAATTAGAACAAAACTCATTGCAACAGGTTCAAAACAATTTGAAACTAGTATAAATTTATCAAATCCTAGAGCAACAATCACCGACCGCAACGGAAAAGTTCTTGCCGTAAGCGTGCCGAGCACAAGCATTTTTTTGTTAACTAAAAAAATGCCAAAAGATAAGGAAACACTTGAAAAAGTTTCTAAACAACTAAAAATTCCTCTGCAAGAATTATTAAGTTACCGTAATGAAAAAAAAAGTTTTATTTGGATTAAACGTCAAATGACGCAGAGTGAGTTTCAAAAAATTGGATCATTAAAAAAATGGAAACACTTTATAGATACTGTTGATGAGCCCAAACGCGTTTACCCAGAAAAAGACCTTGCTGCACATCTTATTGGTTTTGTAGGATCAGACGGACAAGGACTAGAAGGTATAGAAAAAGTTTACAACTCAAGACTGAGCGCAAAAGCAATTAAAGTTGATGTTGCACGAGACGCCATGGGCAGAACCTTTGTTTTAGCTCCCAATGATGCTTCAAAACCTGCACAACATATTCCGCAACTAAACTTGTCAATTGATATTTCAATTCAACAATTTGCACAACATTCATTACGCGAAGGTGTCATACGCTCCAAAGCAAAAGGCGGAAGCGTAATTGTTGTCGATGTCACCACCGGAGAACTCCTTGCAGTGGCAAGTTACCCAACCTACAACCTAAATACTCCTCCACAAAACGATCCCGAAGCAAGACGCTTTCGTCCTGTGATGGACGCAATCGAATTAGGCTCTGTGGCAAAACCGATGTGGATTGCCAAAGCTCTTGATCTTGGGCTGATTTCTCCGAGCACACGCTTTGATGTGACAGGAGGAAAAATGGCAGTACCGGGTGGTTTTATTCGCGACGATCACCCCATGAAAATATTAGATACTCAAGGAGTTTTAAGATATAGTAGCAACATTGGTATGTATAAAATCTCTCAAAAAGCAGGACGAGAAAAATTTTATGATTCACTTATGAAAGTGGGGTTTGGTCGCTCGCCTGGCACAGGGTTTCCTGGCGAATGGAAGGGACGAATTCATAGGCCAGAAACCTGGAGCGAAATGCGTTTTGCAAATATGTCTTTTGGCCAAGGTTTTGCCATATCACCATTACAGCTTGCGCATGCTTTATCAATTATTACTGGAGGGGGCGTGGATAGAGGAATCAATCTACTAAAGCGCGAAAATTACTCTTCAGAAGAAACAGAAGTTGGTCCTCCACTTCAATTTATCTCCCCAAAAACGAGTAAAGTTATTGCCAGAATGATGGGTAACGTTACAGAAGAAAGTAACGCAGGAAGAATTCCTGGAGTATTTGTTGGTGGCAAAACGGGAACGGCACAAATTTGGTCAAAAAAAGATAAAGCCTATTCAGAGCGCACAGCCGTTTTTGAAGGAATTATTCCTGCAAACAATCCAAAGCTCGCAATCATTGTTGTTCTTGACGAAGTAAAAGTACGCCCCGCATATGGCGCACTACTGGCAGGACCCGTGTTTTCTGATATTGGCAAAAAAACAGTTCACTACTTTAACTCGCAAGGAATATTTAATGTTGAACCATTCACCAATGCCTATCTAGATAAAAATATAGACAAAAATACACCTATTCAATAGCTTGACTTTGATATATCAATTATGCATAGATACCTAGCCACAGTCAACTTTTAAGGCTGATTAAGCTTTAAGTTTAAATAAGGACTCATAGTGAAGTGGATATCACGCAGGCCTCCGAAGCCTGAAGCGCAAGTTCGATTCTTGCTGGGTCTGCCATTTAGATGTATTTGTGTTTTCTACATTTTTTGCTCCCAGCAAGATTATCCCAATTTTTGGTTGGGACTGTCCAAATTTTCTAAAATTTAAAAATTTGTGCGTATCGAGTGACTTTTTTTCTCGGCTTTGTCGGCAAATGGCACTTTATCCTACTCTCCGTAAGAAAAAAGTGTGCCGAGAAGGACAAAAATTCTTATCGGCACTCGCCGGCACGCCGGCAAAACCTCCCCCTGACTCCGAGCATTATATGATTAGTTTTTTGGCAGTAAAATACAATTCTCAGGTATGTCATAACCCTTATTTTTTAGATATTTTTTACAATCATTTATAGAGCCCCTATAAGTGTTTTCACAATTTTCAATAGGATTATCATATTCAAAGACCATATATTCTACAACATTCTTGCTATTTAAATATGATTTAATAGCATACTTATCATCCTCGGTCTTAAAACAGATTCGCCTTTCTCTATCTTCTTTCCAGTTTGGATTATCCATATTCGCTCCAATCTTAATTAAGCCAGCAATTTATCAATACTAGAAGTGACTCCTATTACTGGCAATTGCGTTGCATCAAAATAGGCGGTAGTCATGTCTGAGGTTTTATGGCGTGCTATTTTTTGTACCACTTGCAAAGAGTGACCCGCACTCGCCAAAAATGTAATGGTTGTATGCCTCAAGCCATGGGCGCTGACGTGACGAATGCCAGCCTTCAAAGATAAATTTGAAATTAATTTAGAAAACTCGAGCGGGTTTTTACTTGCTAAAGGAAATAAAGCAGCCGTTTTTTCAACGCTGTAATTTAAATTTTTGGCAATGCTATGCCACTCTACTATTTTATTTGCAATGACATTCGACAATTCTACATGCCCATTAGAACCACATTTGGCATTAAGTTGTACCTCACGGGTGCGATGGTTCATAGTTTTTTGAATGACGACAAATAAAGAAGCACTTCCTTGCGGATTAACCTCTAAATACTCCAAATCACCCCATGTTAAAGCGGCAACTTCTCCCATTCTCAACCCTGTGTAAATTAAAAATTCAATAATAAACCCTGTCTGAAAGTTGCGCTCATATCCTTGCAATATGAGTTTTTTTGCTTCCTCCTTGGTTAATGCTTTCTTTTTAATGTTGGTTGAAAACTTTTGCTCTAAACGTTGATGCTTAAAAAAACGAGCCATGTTCTGAACGACACGTGGTTCTTTGGCTGGGTTGGTTTGTAAATAATTTTTCAAACAACACCATTCAAAAAAAGTGCTTAACGTACCAATGATGTTCCGTACCGTTTTAAGGGAACGAGCTTTTCCTTGGATTGTTTTTGTTTCAGCAAGCTTTATGGCAAAAGATAAAATTAAATTTTCATCAATTTCGGTAGGCTTTAAACTTCCAAATTCAGGCAACAAATACAACCTTACATTTTGTTTATAAATAAATATGGTTTGTGGCGAATAAAACCCAAATGGATTATTCAACCAGCTATCAAATAACAATTCACACGTTGCAACAATAACCGAAGTTGGTTGTAACAACTGTGTGCGCCAAAAAATAGCATCGTCTTTATTTAAAAATGTTTTGGAATAATGTGTTCCTTTAACAGCAGCTCTTGCTTCCCATTTGTTAATACGAGGGATAAAACGAATTCCAATTAAATTTGCTTGTTGTTTTGTCATAAATAAAATGTCCTTTCGTTGAAAAAAAGACACCTCATTCTGAAAACAAACCTATAAGTAAGCTTGTAATCTTGCTTACTTTATGTATTATTTAATTATCAAATAACCTGAGCGTAATTTGACACCTAGGGGAGACACGAGCTGTGTGTCTTCCTCTTTTTTTGTATCAAACCTGACGTTATTTTACATGGTGGACGTGTAAAATCAAATTTATGACTCGTGATCATCAAAAACCGCTTATTAAATCAGCAAATCTTTTACGTGCTCTTTCTTACCTTTTGAACCTGACGCTGCAACCTCACGTCATTTTTCTATAATTTTTTGATTATAAAGGAAGTAATAGCAAAGAGTTATTTAGTTTTTAAAAGGTTTTTTATAAAGGAGACAGCAAATGTGTTTTTTATGCTTTGAAAAGTTCATCTGTTGGGAATGGAATACGGTTTGGACTGCCTTTGCTGCAATTGGAACGGTTGGTTCTTTTTTGCTTTTAATAATCCCCAAAATCAGTTCTTGCTGCAATAAAAGAAAGAAAATCAAAAGGCTTCATAAGTTTTTCCATGATCTACAAGCGAATGGTTGGCCTAAATACTATAAGTCGAATTATGGATTAGAGTGGTTAAATACCATAAATTTTAAAGAAACAAACCCAAACAATAATGATTCAAAAAGTCTTTTATTTTTTAAGTATCAAAATATTTTTTATAACGATAAAGAAAATCTATTTATTAACAATATATTGATTCCCCAAGGATACAATTTTTTTAAAATCACAGATAAAAATTTAATCACTCTTATTATAATCAATGATGCTACTGGTGAAAAATTGTGTGCTTATATTTATAGAGATAATAATATTTATAATAGTACAGATAACAATAGAAAATTTGATACTATAATATCTTGGAAATAAGAAAACAAATATAGAACTAGAAAACACAAATTTAAGCAATGACAAACTTTATTCGATTCATTTTTCATCGAATTATTAAAAAAATTAATACAATATAGTATTTTAAAATCAAGATTTTATCACAATGTTTTTATAGAAAATTCTTTCGATTATTTTTTATTACAACAACAAGAAGACAACTCAAAATCAAGAAAAGTAATTTCAAAAATTGATGATCTGACAAATAGACTCAATCAAATGATACGTATTGAAGAATTAGAGGCACTTGAATTAGAAAGACAAGCGCATGAAAAACTTGAAAATATTGAGTTACAACTTAAAATGAGCGAAAAAAATAATACTCTTGAAACTGATTAAAAATGAAATTTTAAAATCTAATTCTTTCACATTTTAGCATTAAACTCATTATGTATTTATTTGAGTAGTCGAAAAATGCTAAGCTAGACACATTTGTTTCATTTGGCAATATACCATCTCTACTATATCCGCAAGCGGCTTTTGTAGCTATAGTGGTCTTAATTTTATCGCTAGAACACTCAATAATTTTAGCCTCGATAACAAAACTTTTATTTGAGTGATCTGTTGCAGGCAGAGTAACACAACTTGATATACTTTTTCTCAATTCTTTTGGGATAATATCTGTCGGAAGATTCCAAGGAATATAAGCGTCTAGCCGGAATGTCCTCTCTTCTTTTGTTAATTGATTCGTCATTATTAAAGTCCATTTAAAATCTGAGACTTTTTCTTGTGCCAATGAATACTGAAGAACAGAAGTAAAAAAAGAGACAATAACTATTTTCTTCATAAATCCCTCCAATATTTTTCTTCGGAATTTTATTTATAATATTAAATAATTTTTAAAAAAATCCGATATAGAAATTAGAAACTTAAAATTATAAGATATTACAATATTAAATTAAGGTTTTTATGAAAAAATTAATAAAAATATTTAATAATAATCTAAATCTCAAAATAAATAAAATGAGAAAAATATTTTTTGTATTGTTTTTTGTTTTTTTTTCAGGATGTACAACAATCTCAAAAATAGAAGATAAACCAGTTAATAAGTCATTATTAACTGATAATAATAAAGAATTAAATAATGATAAAAATAAAAAAGAAATCGAAAGAAATATCGCTCCAAAATTAGAAGATTTAAAAAAAATGTATGATAAAATATATATTTATGAAAAAGATTTTATTAAACTAGAATCAAATAATATTACTCATTTTTTAGATATTAAAACAAAAGAACCTATTTCAGGGATAGGAATATCATTATATGAAAATGGTGTTATAAAAAGAATAATTGTGTTTAAAAATGGTTTTGTTAATGGTTTTGATCGTAATTATTATGAAAGTGGAAAAATTAAAGATGAATCATTATATAAAGATGGTATTCCTTATGGTACAGGAATTATTTGGTATGAAAATGGAAATATTAAATCCACAGTAATATATCAGAACCAAAATGGTTTATTGAATATAGAACTCACAGAGCACGATGAAAATGGAAATATAAAGATAATTGTGAAAGCTCAAAAAATAGAAATAAAAATTATTTACAAGTATATTTTTGATGACAATATAGAAGAAGAAAAGAAGGAAAAAATGGAGCAGGATTTGTTAAAATTCCTTGTTGAAGGAAAGAAGTATTATGAGTCAGGTCAATTAAAAGAAGAGCGGTTATTTAAAAATGGAGTTCTTGATGGAGAGGTTAAAAACTATTATGAGTCAGGTCAATTAAAACAAGAGGGTTTATTTAAAAATGGGGTTCGTGATGGAGAGTACAAATTATATAATGAAGACAAAATAATGATTGAAAAAGGTAAATATTGTAACGATGTTCGTTGTGGTGTAGTGCAATTATTTTATCCTGATTCAGGCGAATTAAATACAGAAGGTGAATATATTAAAGGAAAAAAAGAAGGTAAATTTACTCTTTATTTTAAAAAAGGTGCGGTTTGTGCAACTTTTATTTATAAAAATGATAAACTTATTTCTGGAAAATCTAGAATTGGTAGGAAATATAATCGTGCAGAATTAGTAAATTGGGAAAATACTCTCACAGCTAATTGTAATTGATAAAAAATATAAAGAAGCGTTGGTTGAGAAAAAATGATAATAATTTATAGGAGTAATTTATGTCAAAAAAGAAAACAGAATACAAGATTATTTCAGCTCACGCGAGATCAGCCGATTCCAATGAGGCAGAAGAACTAATGAACGAAGCTATAAAACAAAACTCAAAATATCTCTTAGTTCAAATTGATGGCTCAAAAGAGAAAGTAATTTTTAGTTCAAATTCAAAAAAAGAATGTGAAAAAAAAATGAATAGGCTTAAAAAATAAATAACGCCAGTTAATAAGAAAGGAACAAAATGTTCAAAGAAAAATATAAAGACCTTCAACATATTGTTAGAGAACTTTTTTTGCTCAGAAAACACAACACATCGTTTAAAGAAGGTGACTCACAAGAAGGTGACTCACAAGAAGGTG
>QOVW01000025.1 GCA_003339605.1 Spirobacillus cienkowskii
TAGTGGTTGGAATCAATTAACACAAAAAATTGTCAAGTCAATTATGAATTCAAAACCTAAGGCAAGCTTATGTTAAAAACTTAGTGGACGGCGTATAATATCTTTTTTTAGTTTTTTAATATTAAATAAATACATAAAAATTATTTCCTTTAATTTTGCACTGTTGATAATGAGTATTTCTGTGACTTCAGCTTACTGTCTTTACAAAAAGACTTAAAATGCAAATTCATAATAATTAAAAAATTTAACCCACGTATTCCATCAATAATATAAACCATATATTCTTTATTTTTAGTTAAAAAATCACTATAAAAAAATGATGGCAATACATAATTAATAACAATAAAGATAGGGACGTAAATAACACTCAATCGCAAAACCACAACAACACTTAAAACAGTAAATTTTTCTAAAAACTGGTAATTATCACCTCGTTGATTTTGCTTAAAACAGAAATATATGCAAAACAAATAAATAGCCAATGAAACATAACTTTGCGGATAAATAAGAAAACGAATATCAATATAATTGATATATTTTAACAACATCACAACAAAAACAACACATGAAATTAAAAACATAATTTTAAATATATCTTTTTCAGCAACACCATTTTCAACAATGCTCTCTTTAAGTTTTTTAACATTCCATAAATACACAAAAAACCTCCTTTTATAAAAAATTATAAATATTTAACATAAAATTTTAAAAAAACTCAATTAAATTAGAAAATATTATTTTTTAGATAAAATGATTAAAAAACAATTTTTTTAGAAATAAAATAAAAAACCGTTCTAATTGTAATAGAACGGTTTTTAAAAATGCGTAATTTTTAACTATTAAATTCTATTATAGACTATAAGCTACATAAACATTTGCAGAAAGCTCGTTCCAGCGATTAGCATTGTCAAATTGATCTTTATTATAATTAAAATTATAAGTTGCACCAGCACCAACACTAATCTCTGGCATCACTTTATACATACCAATTAGGCTTGCACCATAAGAGTAATTTTTAAAGTAAAAATCAGAATTTTTCGATGTTTTTGAATTTCTTGAAAATAATACAGGGCTATAACCAATATTGCCTAGCGCAAAAATTGCAAGCTCGTTGGTAGCCTTAAATTTAAAACCAGCGTGACCAAGAAGCGATAATTTAATTAAACTAAAATCATCTTTAAAAGTATGGGCAAAATTTACTCCGCCCCCAACAACAGGCGAACCAAGAGCGGTGTCGCTCACAGCAAACAACGCAGAGGCACCAAGATTGTAACCATTATACTTAGGAGCTTCTGAACTAGAATTAGTAGTTTGTGTAAAACCTACAGAGCCCAATAGATCTAAATTTGTTGCAGAACCTTCTGCAAAAGCAGCAGTAGAAACAGTGATTGCGCTTAAAAAACCGGCATATTTAAAAAATGACATATTTTACCTCTTATGTAAAATTTCAAAAAAAATTATTATTTTTTTACAAAAAATAATAAAAAAGTACATATACTAACAATGACTAGTTTTTGTCAAGAAGTAATTAAAAAAAACTTTTTGGTTGGGGTTATGATTTTTAATTATAAATAATAAGATAATCCAACATTAGGAGAAAATTCTAAAAAGTCCCAATTAAACGTTTGCCCAATACTTGTTGTTGTAAATTTATGAAAATTAATTGAGGTCATTATATCAATACTCAAACCATAAAAAACATTATATGATGCTATAAAATTAAAACCATATCGATAATGATTGTTTATTGGTGTTGTAACAAGAACTCCATTAATATAACCAACAGAACCAGCTACCAAACTATAGCCAAAATTAATTAATGCAAACAAATTTAGTTCTTCAAAATAAGAAAACTTAAGCCCCGCATAAGTAACTATAGAATAAATTTTCATTGTATCTGTTTTATACTTAGCTTCTGTTACAACATAGCCAATTCCTACAACAGGCGCTCCATATTCAAAATTTATCAACGAGTATAGTAAATTTAAACCATAATTAGAACCTTCATATTTAAAATCTCTTTCAACACCTTCTCTTTTAAAATTAAAAAAAGATGTGTAACCATAATTTGAAAAAAGATTAACTCCTAATTCAAATTTTTCTTGATTGGTTGAAGAAGAAAATTTTTCTTCTGATGTTATTTCATTAATTTTTTCTTTTTTTTGCGCATTAGCAAAAAGAGAGTATACAATTAAAACTAAAATAATAAAATATTTAAAAAACATAAAAAACTCATTAAAAATATAATGCCAGTTAATATTTGAGAAAATTATTGTGAGGCTTAAAGAAATAGCTCCAGTTTGTTAAATAATTTTTGCAAAATAAAATTAACAAAGGAGCTACCAATGGACTGACAGAACCAACTCATCACTGTATACCTTACTACCTGCAATTTCTTTTCTCAACTGCCTTTAACCTCTTTTTTAAAAATTAGTCCAAACTCAAATCCTTCGTTCACAGAACAAGAAGTCGTCACTATTTACGTCTTTGGAGTTTTAATGAAACAAAAAAATATAAAATCTATTTTTAACTTCACTAAAAATTTTATTCCAAACTGGTTTCATCATTTGCCGCACCTATTGATTTTAAAATCACACCCGCTTCAACTCACGACTTAATTACTGTTAAGAATGATCTTTTAAACTTTAAACATTCGCAAATCTTCGCCGATCGTGCTTACTGCGACAAATCAATCAAAAAAAACTTGAGTCAAATAAACTCTAAATTAAATACCCCAATTTAACTCTCTCGAAGAAAAAAACTCTTTCTAGTGATGAAAAAGTTTATTCTCAATCTGTCAGCTCTATTTGGTAGTCCATTGAATTCCTTTTTAACTGGTTAATTGAATCCAGCGATATTCAAATCGCATCAAAAGATCGATCGACTAAAGGCCTTATCGTCCATGTTTTTGGACGATTTTCTGCCTCTCTGTTTAACTACTTGTTCTCATTATAGTTGATGTCTTTCAACTATTAACTGGCATTCTATATTCATCATTAATTTATAATAATTTATAAGAATTTATAATTAAATAAGTCAAATTTTTGTCAAAACAAAATTAATCAAAAAATATTAAATACTTATAATAAATTTTGCATATATGTCAAATTTAAAGGCAATAAAATTATTAACCAATTAAACTCTCTCGAAGCAAAAAAATTTTTTCCAGTGATGAAAAAATTTATTCAAAATCCGTCAGATCTATTAGGCAATCCATTGAAATCCTTTTTAACTGGTTAATTGAATCCAGCGGTATTCAAATTGCATCAAAAGTTCGATCGACTAAAGGCCTTATCGTCCATTTTTTCGGACGATAAGGCATCCCTGTTTAAAAAATTATTCGCTTTCTAGTTGATATTTTTCAACTATTAACTGGCATAAATGCTAATGGAAAATCTTAACAATTATACAATAACAGGACTATAACCACAACTTGCTAATCCATAAATTGCATTGGCAATTCGGGTAAACCTGTGTACAGTCAATTGATTGAGCGAATTTAGTTCAGCATATTCTGCAGATAATAAATTAAAGTTACTTGTCAAATTTAAAGACATTTAAACTAATAATAGAAAGACAATAAAAAATTATATTAAAACTATTTTCTGAGGCAAACGCCTTGTTGTACCAACTTTATCACAAAGTATTTTTTAATGAAATTAGTAATTTATCTTTTTTTCTTATTTAACATGATTGCCTATGCAGAAGAAACACATATTATTTTTATAAATACAAAACCTTTAGATATTAAATTTAAAGGATATAAATTTAAATTTTTAGATTGTTTTAAAATTTATAAGAACTCTAAACAATCTGTAATTTCAGATAAACAAACTGGTAATATAATTTTAAAACACAAATCTTATGGCGAATTTATTGTCAACTCTGCGTGTTTTTCGGAAAATAATCCAGAATTATTATTTATAGCCAGCAATTCATTTTTAGGATACAATTACTTTAATTCTGATAAAAATAAAATTTCTTTTAAATTAGTTGGAAAAAGCGATTGGCTCATTCCACAGCAAACAATTTCTAGTCATATTTTAACTTTAAATATAAATGATAATAGCAATATTTAAAAAATAACTTATCAAAATAAATTTTAAATTATAAAATATATTATCATTAATTTAAAGCAAATTAATTTTAATAATCTTGACTAAAAAACACATTTGCATGTTTTTCAAGTTTTTTATAGTTTAACAATTTATTGACTATTGGCAATGGAATTTCCTGATTTTTAACCAAACTAAACAATTCTAATATGGATAATTTTTCAAAGGAATCAAATAAATTTTCTGGTATTTTATTATAATCATTTACAAATAAAGTTAAAATTGAGATATCTTGGCTATTTTTAAAAAATTCTTCTGGAATTTTAGAGTTAGCTGCAAAATTTATAGAAAAATCGTGCAAAAATTTTAAATTATAAATTAAGTTATTAGGGATGTTTTTTAAATTATTTCCATTCAAATACAAAACCCTTAATCCAACTAAATTATCGAAAACACTAGAATATAATGTATTTAATTGATTATCACTCATATCCAAATGATTTAAAAGTGCCATATCATCAAAAAAATGCGGAGGTAAATAACTAATTTTATTTTTATTTAATTCGAGAGTATGAACTGAATAAAACCCTGTTAGCGCACTGATATCAGATATATTTTTATTATCTAATGACAATTCAAATGTATATTTAATTTCTTGATCACTCTTATTGCATAAGCCAATTGCATGCGCAGTTTTTCGAGGCAATAAAGCGATATCCGCTTGGCACCAATAGCGGTAAGTATGATTGAGCAATATAGTAAACTCTCCTTCTAAATTGCCTTCACTATTATAAATCTCAAATTCACATGGTGTTGCAGTCACTACATGATTTGGAAATTTTACACCTTTTACTTTATTGCCATCTGTTTTTAACTCTAAATTTTTGCAAATTTTGTTAGAAGAATTTTTATTTACAAATGTAAAATTTGGGTTATCCTCAGGCAATCTTAAATTTTGATGCTTAATGTAAAAATCACTCAATTCACTTAAATTTCCTGTGGCACCACCCAGTGTTTTTTCTTCATTTTGATTGCGAGAAATCTTACCAATACTCGTACCATTTCGCTGTGGAATTAAATATACAATTCTATTTTGATGCATTGTTAAAACATCATTTTTTTCATGAAAATAATTTTGCCACTTGCATGATAAATAATCACTAATTAATTTATCATAAAACATTTTAATATTTTTTTTATTTAGCTGACTTCTAAACTCAGAAAAATTATTTAAATTTCTGCACTGAAAATAATCAATTTTTATCTCTTTTTCTGTAATACTATCTAAATCAAATCCCATGGAATGCAATGAAAAATTAAAAACAAATATGGATACAGTAAGCTTAACAATAAATTTAAACATAAGTTTTCCTTATTTAAATTAATACAATATTTAAAGGATTATCAATAATTAAAAAATTTTTTAATTATTGATACGTAAAAATTATATATTAGCAATATTTTTTTATTACAAACTATTAATAAAAAAGAATAATTTGCTTAGTGTTTGTGATTTTAACTTTAAATTTTATTTTTGTCAATTTTACTATATATGTTAAATTATTTAAAATATATTAACAAACAATAGTAACAATAAAATATAATTAAAAATATTATTAATTATTATAAAAAATTAAAAAATTTAATATACTCTTTCATATACCCCAAAAAAAAATGTACTATAATTTAAATTATTTCAGATTTAAAACTGCTCATAACTTTTTTTGTAAAATTGAGAAATTATATGAAATTTTTAATTATTTTAATAAATTTATTTATTATTATTTTACTTATACTTGATAATCATTTATCTGCCAATAGTTTAAATAATACTCAACCACACCATTTTGACAAAAAAGGAAAAACACCCTCAAAATTTACAATTGAAAAGCAAAAAAAGGTTTTATTGCAGCCCCATCCTACAAACAAATTAAATCGAACAATGGCAACATTGTTTGGAATATGGAAAGCTATGAGTTTTTACTCCAATCTCAACAAAAATTTGCCAGCATCCATCCATCACTACAACGACAAGCAGTTCTTAATATGGTATATGGACTGTATGAAGTTGTACCAAATAATATTTATCAAATACGTGGCTTTGATATTGCAAATATGACGTTTATCAAATCAAAAAAAGCATGGATTATCTTTGATCCTCTCACGACATCCGAAACCGCTCATGCCGCATTAGAGTTTGTCAATAAAACTCTTGGTAAACGTCCAGTTGTTGCCATTGTGTATTCGCATTCGCATGCAGATCATTTTGGCGGAGTTCTTGGGATAATTGGTGATCATGATGTTAAATCAAAAAAAATTGCAATTATTGCTCCTTCTGGCTTTATGGAACATGCAATTTCTGAAAACATTTACGCGGGAAATGTAATGAACAGAAGGCTTTTTTTTCAGTATGGCTTGTTACTTCCTAGAAATCCCTATGGTCATGTTGACCAAGCAATTGGCAAAAACATGGCTTTTGGAAGTGTTGGACTTATTCCTCCCACTCGCTATATTAAAAAAGATTTTGAAACGTTAACAATAGATGGCGTTACAATGGAATTTCAAAACACTCCTGGAACCGAAGCCCCTGCAGAAATGAATACTTATTTTCCTCAATTTAACGCATTTTGGGCGGCAGAAAATATTACAAGCACAATTCATAATATTTATACTTTACGAGGCGCTATGGTTCGCGATCCTCTTGCATGGTCTCAGCATATCAACCAAGCCTTATATCGTTATGGACAACGGGCAAAAGTCATGTTTGCCTCCCACACCTGGCCGCGCTGGGGCAACACACGCATTCAAGACATAATGCGAACACAACGAGATGTGTATGCCTACTTAAATAATAGAGTGTTACATCTTGCCAATTTAGGAGTGACAATCAATGAAATTCACAATGTTTTTTCTTTACCAGAAAGCCTAAAAGCAAAATGGGCTGCGCACAGCTATCACGGATCCGAAGCCCATAACTCTCGTGCCGTAATAAACCGTTACCTTGGTTATTGGGATGCAAACCCAGCAAATCTTACCCCATTATCGCCTAAAGACTCTGCTCCACTTTATGTTGAAATGATGGGTGGAGCAGAAAAAATAATAAACAAAGCACAATCACTTTTTAACGAAGGCAAATATTTATTTGCTATCGAACCTCTTAACAAGCTGGTATACGCTGAACCACAAAATATTAAAGCTAAAGATTTACTTGCTGATTGTTACGAACAAATTGGCTATCAAAACGAAAGCGCAAGCGTGCGCAATAGCTTTCTTGCCGCCGCTTTTGAGCTCAGACACGGAATTCCAACAGGAAATACACCAAAAACCGTGATGAGTAATATGAGTCATTCTATGCCAACTTCATTGTGGTTAAATAGCCTAGCAATTATGTTAGATACAAAAAAAATTAATAACTTAAAAATACTAATGAATTTAATTATACCAGATAAAAAAGAAAAATTTATAGTAGAAATTAGCAATTCAACTCTGACGAATATTCAAAATGTTCAAGCAAAAAATCCTGATATCACATTAACGATTAATAGAATTGAATTTGAAAAAATTATAAATGGAGAAACAACTTTAAACAAACTTATTTCTGATAAAAAAGCACATTTAGTTGGAGATGTGTCGGTTTTTAATAAAATATTTAAGTCGTTAATAAAGTTTCCTTTAAACTTTGAACTAATACCAGGGACAGCAATAAATAAAAATTTATATGAGATTGATAACGGGTTTTAAGCTTTAGAAAAAATTCATTTACAGTTGGGATTGTACTGGTAATTAATATTATTTTATATAAGGGAGTGTACTCAAATATTGAAGTACACTTGATTTTTGGCATATTTCCCTCAAGAGTTGGATTACCACGTCTAACAAAAGAGGGAAATATTATTATAAAATAACTTAATAAATTTAATAATACGAATTTTTATTCATGTTTAACAATAACTTGTGCTTTATTAAACATGAGTCGTTTTGGAGGGACAACAATCGATTTGCCAAACTTTCAAAATATTAAAAAAATCGATTCATTAGAGAGAAGAAATAAAATAAAGAGGTACAAAAATCGAAGATGCTAAAGAATATAGATGCCCAAAAAAACAGAGACACAAATACAAAACTAAAAATCAAAATACAATTTTAAATATTAAGCATCAATCACTTACTCAATTCTAAATATTAAGGATAACTTATAAAAATCTCGGGAAAATCAACAACATTATCGACTGTTATTGCTTTTAAATTCATTTTATAAACCTGCCCCAAAATAGGTTCCGACTCAAATGTGTATTCAATCTGATTATGAATTTTAATTGGATTATCATAGTTTAAGGGCATACTGAATTTTTCTCCTGCTTTTGCAGTATATTTGATACTTGAATCTTCATTAGGTTTTTTGAATTCAAATTGAGTTATATTTAATTGGCAATTTTCGCCTTTTTTTACTGGAATGTCTAAATAATTGTTATTATCATCTTCTTGAATATAAAAGTGTTTTTTTGAGAGTATTTTTGAATACGTGTCACATTGAATATTAGCGACAACATTAACTAGTATTCCATCTATTTCTTTGCTATTTACACTGTCATGGCTAACATAAAAAACATAATCTTGAATTTGATTTTCAGCATAAGCAGCAAATGAAAATAAACTCGAAATGAAGATAGACTTTAAAAAAATTTTTTTCATAGTTACTCCTAAAAGTTTTAGATAAATAAAAACTACACTGTATATCAATGTCAGTTTATATTATTTTTTTATAGTTTTCAATAAATTATATTTATTTTTTATTGTTTTTTTAAAATTACTTATCTTAAACTGTAACTATTAAAAATAACAGCTTACCAAAAAAATATTTAAATATGAACCATATTACATGGCTTTTTTATATATTGATTCTTGCCATGAATTTCAAAATGAAAATACTTATTTTTTAAAGAGTTATTTTTTAAATATACTGTTAAACCATGGTATGTATCCATATGAATAACAGTATTTGTAAAAAAATCTTTTCTATCTAATGTTATATAATCAGAAAGTATAAACATAATTTCATTAGGAAAAATTTTTCCAAATTTATACAAATGCGAATGATTAACTTTAAAAGTAAAATCAGCACAAATAGAAAAAAATAACGATAAATGCTGATACGGATTAATAATTGCAAGATTACAAACAGAATCTTGAAAGTTGCCTGGTTGAAATACTGTTTTACCTGTATACAAATTAAAATCATCACTCAAATAAAAATTGTTTAAATTTTTTGCTCTATTATATTCGTAAAAAGGTTGTATTTTAGAATATTTTCCAACTATTTTAGATTTTTTTTCTTTATTATTTAAATTAATTATATCTTGAATAGTTAAAATATTTTGAGGAGAAGCTATAACATAAAGTGAGTTTTTAATTTTAATATCATATAAACTATCAGAAAAAAGATTATCAGATATACTATTAGAATTAGATAAAAGAAAATTTACATGAGCTTCATAACGGCTTTTATGTTTTGGCAAAAAATCTTTTGCGGATGGGATTGTACTCGCAATTAATATGATTTTGTGTTTTTTTAGATTTTCTATTAGTAACTTTAACTTATTTAAGCAATCCTTTTTCTTATCATGCCAGACATACGACTTACACTCTCCAGAAAAAGTATATTCTGGAAAAAAAATAATATAAAGCTGATTTTCAACGGGTATCAAATTTGCAAAAAATATTTTTTCAATAAAATAAATAATACCATCTGTTTTTTGCTCAATTGTCCAGTTAGAATTATGCAAAAAAGTTGTATAACTAATTCCAATATAATTAATTTTCATTTGCTTCCAAAATATTTTTTATGTAAAATAATTACTAAAATATTGTTATTAATACAATATTTTAGTAAATTTTTGTTTACTATTTATTAATTTTAGAAATCAAGTTATTTTTGAATTTTTAATTTTTATTATTTTTTTATAATATTATAAAAATTTGTATTTTTTTACTAAATTAATAACAGTATATATTATTAGTATTCAATGATTTTGAGCTTAAATTGTATGAAAAATATCAATTCGGACAGCATATTAGTATAATTAAATTAAACTATTAAAGTAAAACAATCTGATTTTAATGTAAAAAAACAACTAATTGACATTCTTTTAACATAAGCTCGATTGTTTGAATAAAGCACTGTATTTATTTTAATAAACCTTAAATGAGTATTTGAAAATGTAAAAATTTTGTTCTAAATTACCTGAAAGCACTTAATTGTATAATTTTGGGTTTCTTTATTTATTATTTTAAAATTCAAATCTTGGAGACTATTATGTTAAAAAAACAGATTACTTTAGAAAATATAAACTTATCAGAAGAAATGCTATTGATAAAAAATTTTAAACCGTCTTTTATAATAATGACTTTACCATTATTGTTATTTTTATTAAGTTATATAATACCATTTTCAAAAAATTTTCATTATATTTTTTCTTTTATATATTTTTTAATGACGATACATTATATTTACAAATGTAGATTAAGTTTTATCTCAAAAAACGAGATTAAAATAAATATTAATTTCAGTTATTTATTTTGTTTTTTTCCTAATTTTAGCAATATTAATATCAATAATTTAAAAATCAAAAAGGTAAAAATATTTTTTATAGAATTTTATATAATAAGTTATAAAAATAAGGCAAACAACAAAAATGGTATTTTTGTATCACGATATTAATTTTAATATTAATTAAAAGAACTCATGTTCTTTTGCACCAAATTCGTAATCATCTTCATCACCCTTAGCAATAAAATTTTTATTTTGTAACTGAAGAACATACCATTTTAAAAAACCCAAAAATGAATCTGCCAAAACGTATTTGTTATCTTCGTTTCTACCAAAATTAATAACTTGACCATAAGTGCCATTGATGTCAGGATCGAGATCAATTCCCAAATAATTACCGCCGCAATCTTCAGCAAAAGGAATCCAACCTCTATTGACATATTTTTCTTTTATTTTTTTGCCAGCCATGCATTTTGAAAATTGACAATTATCATCCCAATCTTTTTCAAAACACGCCCAATCTTCCCAAGCACTTATTGAATCTTTTAATGCAAGCAATTGCCAGCAATAAATAATACCAATATATTCTGCATATTTTTTCCTATTTTTATTATCGTGGCTATCATGCAACAAATAAAAACGGCGAAAATCTTGTGGCAAACGACGACCAATTTCAAGCTCAAATTTTTTTAATTCTAACTCTTGTTCTGCCATAGGTTGGCGCCAAATTATTTCTTTGGGTAAATGTTTACTTATCAATTCACTTAATAATGAAGTGCAACTTAAAATATCGTGATCAATTTCATCAGTACTACGTTCTATTATAGGCAATGGTTTAAGTTCATGCCAAAGACGCATCAACTCTGAACTGGGTAGTGTTATTGTTTTATTTTGTCGATATTCTACTATTCTTGGATTATAATGAGATTCATAGCTAACATCAAATTTGCTATTTTCATCAATAACAAAGGTACATTTATTCCATTGATTATTTTGTAAAATCATGATTTTTCTAAGCTCTGTAAAATTTTCTGGTATTTTTAAAAGTTCATTTTCTTCAAATTCATCAACAAAATCATCCATTTCATCAATATGCAATAATTTTTCATGACTATTATTATAAATACCAAATAGTTTGGTATATGTTTGCTTATCATTATAACAAAACTCAATTCTTATTTTTTTAAAATCTCCTCTAACATGAGGCTGTATTATTTTAACTATATTATTATAATAGCTGTTAATAATTTCATTTTGCATTGTGTCACCTAAAAATTATATTGTTATTTAATATGAATTATTGATCAATAAAATTATATTTTCTACTGTATTCACTTCTGAAACAATTTGATGGATTAAAAATATAATCTATTTTAAAGTCGCCATTTTGATAAACATAAAAATAACACAACGACCACATTCCATGTTTTTCTTGCATAAAATACCATAACTCTTCAAATAAAACTAAAATATTATCCGTTACTTCATCTGGTACCTCAAAATTATCAGAAATATCCTTATTTTTTTTATTTTCAAAAAAAGTATTATATGATATACTCTTTGCATTGCTTTCAACACCAATTTTAAAAACTATTTTATACAGATCATCAGGCATAGTGGGTTTTATTAATTGCGTAATTTTTTCGCAAATCATGATTTCTTGACTCATTGAGTTCCTCTGTATTTTAAAAAATAAGTCTGGTTGTAAAGTGATTCCTTTTAGTGGACAATATGCTATGAACTTAGGCGTTCATATAGAAGGGTTGTCCAATGGTAAAGAAGAAATCAGTTAAAAGTCAAT
>QOVW01000063.1 GCA_003339605.1 Spirobacillus cienkowskii
GCCAATAGTGGGAGCACAACAGCAGCCAATAGTGGGAGCGCAACACAACCAAGTCAATGCAGTAAATCATAACAGAACCACGTCACCGCAGCGTTTTGTAGAGCCGATAAAATCTTTAGAAGAGTTTGAAAAAGAAGCAAAAGTTTTAGAAAAAAGTCAGTTACCGCAACTGCCTAAGGCCGCACAACCCGAGATAAATTATCAGGGTGTTAAAGCGTCGCCAAATTATGGGGGTGCTCCCAATGTAAATGGGATTCATGGAAGAGTGAACTGATTTTATAATGTGTGTTTTTATTAAAAAGAGGATCTCAATATGCCAATAAATTACGCCTTATTTAGTGCGGTTTCGGGCTTAGGAACCAATGCAGATGGCATGTCTGTGGTTGCAAACAACATTGCAAACGCAAACACCAAATCATTCAAAACAGACAGAGCAGAATTTGAAGACATGCTTTCGGTCAGTTTAAATGAATTTTCGCAGCTTGGTCGAGGTGCTCGGTTAAGAAATATTACAACGTTATTTAATCAGGGGGCTGTGACAAATACGGGGCAAATTACAGACCTCAGTGTTCAAGGAGATGGCTTTTTTATCATTAAAAGTGATGTTGCCGAAGTTAAAGAATCAAATGGTTTATTTTATACGCGGCAAGGAAGTTTTCGTTTTGACAAAGACGGTAAATTGACCGATCCCGGTGGCGCTCGTGTTCAGGGTTATATGCCAGATCCTGATAGCAACAACCGTTTGTCGGTAAAAATGACTGACTTACAAATTATTACTAATATTATTCCTCCTCGCGCCACCAATTTGGTAAATGTTGTGACAAACCTCGATGTGAGAGATCGGCCTCCAGTCGATGATTTTGATTTGTCTCGCCCAGCAGATACCTCAAATTTTGCAAGTGCTGTGACTATTTACGATAACTTTGGCTACGGTAGGCAAGCGGTAATTTACTATGTAAGAACCACAGATACCACTAAAAATGAGTGGGATTGGTATGCCACTGTCGATGGATCAGAGGTTTCTACTGATCCGCCTCGTAATATGAAAGGTAAAGTATTGCCTGCAGTTATTGCAAAAGGTAAAGTTGAATTTGATGAAGATGGTAAACCTGTTCTTCCGTTTAAAACAAAAGCAGGTATCCCTATTCAGGTAGACATTATTGGCAAATCAGATGCCGCTACAGTTCAGTTTGTCAATGGGGCACGTCCACAACTTTTGCAATTTAACTTTGGTCCTACAATTGATGAAGATGGGATCATTGGCACGCAGGGATCTACCAGTTTGGCAGCAAAATCTGGAGTTGCCTTTCACTCTCAAGATGGATACGAAGCTGGTTACTTAAAAACTATTAAAATTGACTTAGATGGTATGATTCGCGGTACGTACACCAACGGTTTAGAACGGAGGCTTGGAGCTGTTGCGCTAGCTGCGTTTCAGAATAATCACGGTCTGCAAAAAATTGGACGCAATAATTATATTGCAACGCCAAGAGCTGGAGAAGCTCGAATAGGTTTGCCGCAAACCATGTCTCGAGGAAGTATCTATTCTGCAGCCCTTGAAGAATCAAATGTGGATTTGGCGCAGCAATTTGTCGATATGATTCTCACTCAACGTGGATTTCAAGCAAACTCTAAAGCAATTACGACAACAGACACAATGCTTGAAGAAATTATTAACTTAAAACGTTAATATGAATGTTATAATTTAAATTAAATTCATCATAATTGATTTTATTCGTTAAGCTGCTAGAAGACTTTTCTGTGTTGTGCTATACTTGTTTTTTTTAGTATAGCCCTTTTTAATAATTCTTTAAGCAGTAGCTTTTTTATGATATTTCAAAGTGTTATAAATAAATTTCGTATTAATGCAAATAACTTTGCATGCCCACATTTATTTTTTGGTATTCTTGTTATTTTATGGCAATTTTTGTTAATTTTTGTTTCGATATTGTTTTTTTATTTTGTTTCAGTTCAAAGTTTTTTAATTTCAACAATTTTGACAATATTTTTTGTGTTTTTTAATGGCACACGGATGAGAGCTTTGGGTAATATTATCCACGAATGTTGTCATGCTCGATTTGTACCAGAGCGGCACATGAATTATCAAATTGGTAAATTCTTATGCTACTTAGAATTCAGCTGTTTCAAAACTTACAAAAAAGACCACTTTTCTCATCATAAATATTTGGGTAGTATTTTGCTTGATGAAGACTTTAAAGTGCGGCATAAAATAGGTCTTTGCGATAAAAATTCGTTAAAATTTAAAAATTTTATGAAAATTATTTTCTATCCTAAAAATTGGTTTTATTTAATAAAATCATCCTTCGATTTGAGTAATTATAATAAATATTCGTTATTGTTTTATATTTGTTACTGTTTAGTTTTAGGAATTTTAATCAGTATTTTTGGTTTTGAGTTAATATTTACTTTTTTAATTTTACCTTTTTTTACGTCATATCAAGCTATGAAATTGTTTTCAGATGCTTTGGATCACGGTGGCTTATATTTTAACGAAAAAAAAGAAAACAAAACAAGAAATCATTATTTTAAATTTTCATTTTTTAATTGGCTTTTTTTTCCAAGAAACGATTGTTTTCATTTAATTCATCATTTATATCCAAATATACCAACAACAAAATTATTTTTAAAGCATATTTATTTAATGCGGCATGATGACGAATATCGCAAAAGAAGACATTGTATTTTTTGATAGAAAAGAAATTAAGGCCATAGTAAATATTTATCGTTGTAATCTTCTAAATCTCCGTCCATTGTTGCATTGAATCCATCAAGATGACTTTTATAGAGTGAAACATCATCATATGGGATAAAGGTGTAATCTCCATTCGATTTTTGAGTGGTTAACACATTAGGATGTTTTCTGTTTATGTCTTTAACTTCAACATTATCATCCAAATCCCAATCATCACCTTTTTTTCTTTGAATTGTGACTTCATCTCCAACTTCATAGTCATGGAGCTTTGGAGGTGGGACTCGTCTAATAACTTGTTTTTCGCCGTCTTTGTAATATTCAACGCGGTATGGTGTTCTGTCCAAAACTGAGCGAACCAACTTTATCCCCTTGCTTTAGGCAATTCTTGCCTAGATTTAGTCGGTTTAAACTATTTTATTCTTTAAAATTATACGTTTTTAAGAATAAAAAATCGCAACTCTTAAGTAGAGTTGCGATTGATTGAGTCTATTTAGAGTTTGCGGTATTTTTAGATGATTTCGCGTCCGGCTATGGTTCCTGCGGTGCGACTTGAGCAACCACACGTGCGATTGCCTGCGGATTCAAACATGGAACCACACGTTAAACAACGGCGAACACGAACGTGTATAGGAGAAAGACCTGCAAGGCGTCTTGCAATATTTTTTTGTTCAATATCTTTGATCACGCTAGGAGGTAACGTTTTGACACGACAGCCGTTTTCAAATCTTTCCCCATTGGCAAGCTCTGATATTGAATTAATATTGCTGTCATCTTTTAAGGTGGTTATATCTTGTTCGTTGGATAAAGCTTTATTTGTATGAATACATTTATACATTTTCACCTCTTATATGTGTGTTTGAAGGATTCTGGTAAGATGGGCTCGGGATTTCCCTGTCAGAGGGTGATAAGGTAAATGATGTTAAGGAAAATATCTTTGATTAAGATCAAAGTTAAAATTGATATAAATTAATATAGAAGAAGTTAATATGTATAGTTTAAATCGTATATCGTTGTTTTTTTTAATTATTATCGGTTTTTCTTGTGTTTTGGGCTGCACCAGTAAAAAAACTGAGTCAATTGATTTATTAAACCCGTATTCGTTGCCATTTACGCAAAAAAACTATAAGGATACACTCATCAAATATGATTATGTTGACGTCAATCCTTATGTATCTAGTGGTTTGGTTTGGGTGCCTTTTATTTTACCACAAAAAAAAGATGAAATTATTAAGGAATCAGATTTATTGTTAGGATATTGGAATGAAATCAATGATCCTATCTTGCCTCCAGAAAGAGGTTCCTGTCGATTGATTAAAGATTTAGACGTAGATAGCTCGTTAAAAACGTCAATGCGTCTCGTGCACTTTGTCTCAAGCAATTTAGAGCCCAAACGAGATGCTGGTGCGCTGATGTTTTTGTTAAACCCAATTGATCAGTCACCTTTTGCAATTGTCCGTTTAAATAACGAAGGTCGGGCTAGCTGCTTTATTTCCCTTAAAACATTTAATATTTCTATAGGATACGGTCAGTATAGAAAAGAAATTCAAGTAACTGATAGTATTGTTTCCGTTAAGGTTCCTTTTCCAGAAACTTCATATCTCAATGTTGATCCAAGTATAGAAGGGGTTGGTTTTTTAAATGGTGATACCTTAAGAATTGGAAGAAATATTGTTGAAAATAATAATACCATATTAAAAAATATTGAAACGAATGGACAGTATGCAATACCTGCAAAAATTCAAAAAGACCTTTATATTTCTGGAAATTTTACCACAAAAAACATGGGGGTGGACGAATATATTGCAACGTCATTTTTAATTGGTAAAAAGCCTTTTAAAATTGTACTAGAATCTGGAAATTACACTTTTGCAATATTAAGAAAAAATAAATTAATTTGTTTAAAAAAGATCACTTTTACTGGAAAAGACATAAACAATCTCTCATGTTCAGAAATTATGTCTGATGAAATAGATTTTGAAGACACCTCAAAAAACTATTATTTTGATACAACTCTTTTTCCATTGCATATTGTTGAGTCCGCTGGATTTCAAGATTGGGTTTTTGCCTCAAAAAAATATTTTTTATTAACAAGTCCTAATTATTATCAGGATAATTTTTATAAAAAAGAAGAAAATGGTTTAAAAGAGTTTTCTTTTGTGTATTACAGTCCAAGTGAAAAAATAAATAATTATTTACCAAATATTTATAGTGCTATTAGAGTTATGGATATCGAAAAAGCTCAGTTTAGACAAATTTATGAAGTCTTTATTTCAAATAACATTTCTAGCACAATGGAATTTGTAAGAAGTAACCCCAAAAATTTACTTTTTTTTGGAATTCCTGTTGGTGGTTCGGGAGAGCAGGGGATTGTAAACTATGCGGTTCCTTTTTTTAATTATACAAAAATTTCTTTGGGTAAAGTATCCCAAGACTTTTTAAAATATGCCAATATACAAGCAACTAATGGAGCATATATTAATCTTTTTGAACCATTATCCAATCCTGCTGATGAAAGCTTACTGATAAGCTATGCGCAACAGCGATTTCGTTTTCGCATTACAATTCCGCCCTGGAATTCAACAAACGTTGTCGAAATGTATGTAAATGGAAAATTATTTCGTCGCTGGATATTAGATAGAGTTGATATCTCTAAAATTTATTCAAAAAGTTTTGAAGAAAGTTTTTCTGAGACAAAATCTTTTGCTGTGCGATGGGTGGCATGGGGCGAAGAATTTTTGCCTGATTTTTTATCAGGAACAAAAAACTCACTCCCTTTTTCAATTACTCGTGATTATTGTATAGATAATAACGGAGATGGAGAATGTCATATGGAGCAAAAAAATGGTTAAATTTAGTCATCAAAATTTAGAACAAGATTATTATTTTAGAGAAGAACTTCTTAATAATTTTTCATCTAAAAAGCTAACAAAAATAATAGATTCTACATTATTAAAACAAAATATTGCAAAAACTGAAATTGACAAACTGTGCCAAGAAGCAATAACTTTTGATTTTAGAGCTGTGTGCTTGCCTCCTTGTTTTTTACAGCAAGCAAAAAAATTAATTGAAAACTCATCGGTACAACTTTGCACAGTGGTTGCTTTTCCTCTTGGTTTTCAAACATTAGAAACAAAAATTCATGAAATAGAAAATGCATTAATAAATGGTGTCGATGAAATAGATTTTGTGCAAAATGTTTCGTTGGTAAAAGAGCAAAATTGGTCTGAACTAAAATTAGAATATCAAGCTGTTGTTCGCGCAGCAAAAAATAAAATTGTAAAAGTGATTTTAGAAACAGCGTTGCTTTCAGAAGAAGAAATTTATCAATGCTCTTATTTAGCAGCAAGTTCAGGAATTCACATTGTAAAAACGTCTACAGGTTTTGCCTCCAGAGGTGCTTTACTCTCTGATGTAAAAATTATGCGTGCTGCACTTAACCAATTTCAACAAGAAACAGGAGTTTATGTTGGGATTAAGGCGAGTGGTGGTGTGAGAAATCATCATGATGCATTGCAATTTGTCCAAGAGGGAGCCATTCGAATAGGCACAAGCAGCGGTTGTAACATTGTGAATCAACGCGAAAGTACAACAAACTATTAATTTGTCATTTACGGAATAGGATTATTTATGGATCAACAAAGTTATGATGGTAATAATTTAGAAACTCAAACTAAAATTAGTATTTTTTCAATAATAATAGGGATTATAGGTTTTTTCTTATCGCTATACGCTTTAATTGTACACATACAATTATTGCTGAAATCAGGGTTAGCACCAGTTTGTGACTTTACAACAACTGTTGGATGTTCAAACGTTATAGGCAGTTCTTACGGAGAGATTGCGGCAATTCCTCTTGGTGCATGGGGAATGGCTTATTTTGCGATTATACTTTCTGCTGCTCTTTTGCCAAAGTTTTGTAAAGTTAATTTAAAATGGCTTGCAAATTTAGAGTTAATTATAGCTGTAGTTGGATTTTTTTCTGTAAGTATTTTATTCTATATTTCTTATTTTATATTAAAAATGCTTTGTCCTACTTGCAGTGCGATTCATGTGACAGTTGTGATTTACGCTGTTTTAAAAGTGAATCAGTTTTTTAAAACGCGTTCGCTAAAACAATCAGAATCATCAAATGCGTTAGTCACTTTTTTAGCAGTTTCTTTGTGTTTAGGGATTCCTCCACTTGCTGCAGGTTTGTTGTCGCCAATTTTGGTTAATTATTTTAAAGATAGTTCGTCAGTTAGCTCAGATCAAGTGAAAAATAACACAACAACTGATGCCAATAATTCGAATGTCAATATACAAAGTCAAACGCCAGAAGTTACACCACCACAATCACCACAATCACCACAACCACCAGCGCCAGAAAATTTATTAGTAATAAATAAAACTAATTACGTGGGAAATGGAGAAGATTATCGTCGTGGTGACGATAACTCTAAGGTTATTGTGCAAGTGTTTTCGGATTATGGTTGTCCCCATTGTAAAACAGCAACAGATGCAATTATTAAGGCTCAAGATATTGTAGGACTTGATAAGGTATTATTTGTTTATCGATTTTTTCCTTTAAGCAATCAATGCAATCCTTATGTGCCCTCATCAGGAGGCTATCCCTATTCTTGTTCTCTTGCTGAAGCAACTCGCTGCGCTGGCCAACAAAACAAGTTTTGGGAATTTAAATCGTGGGCATTTTCTGGTCAGTATTGGGATAATCAAGAAAGAGCAAAAAGTTTTTCGTTAGCAGGAATGCAATCGTATGCCGCTTCATTAGGAATGGATGTCAATGCATTTACTTTTTGTGTTGAAAATCATGTAGAGTTGCAAAAATTAAAAGATGATGCCGTCATTGCAAATAAACTCAATATTCAAGGCACACCTCTTATTTTAATTAATGGCACACCTTATGAAGGTGCGCATACAGGCGAAGCGTTTGTGCAAGCATATATACAAAGGTTACAAAAGCTAAATTAGTCATCGCATCACGATTTTTTAATAAGTTAATTATTTAATTTTTAAAAAATTTATGTGACATATGTGACAAGCAATTTAATAGAAATAAATAATAAAATAATTGAGAAGACCCGCATCAATACTTTTGCAGACAAAACTCCTGAAAGCTTACTTCCTAAAGGTGCAAATATAGAACTCACTAATGCAATAACAATCACAGCTGGAAGATATACAAAACCAAACGATCCTTCTGGCAAATTTGGAGTGCCAAGACTAAAACCAATATAACTAATAGTGCCAAACAGTGTGGCAAAAAGTCCAGAGGCTGCAGAAATGCCAATGGCGTTGTGAATTTTTTTTCTTAAGAGTGTTAAAAATGGAACGGTCAGAGTTCCGCCTCCTACTCCTAAAAGGCCCGATAATGTTCCAACACCCATGCCTCCTAAAGTGAGGATTGGATAACTTTCTTTTAGTTTTGATTTTTTTGTTGATTTGTTAAGGTCGCTGTTTGATTTAATAAACATTTGAATGGAAATTAAAATTAAATAGATAGCAAAAATTAATGTTAATGATTTTGTTTCAAGTTGGTTGGATAAAAATGTACCTAAAATTGATCCAATAATGATTCCAGGTACAAATTTTTTGACCACCTGCCATTCAACCCGCTTATATTTATGATGCGCAAGAGTAGAAAAAAACGAAGTAAAAACCATGGTGGTTAATGATGTCCCAATTGCCAAATGCATAATATGGTCGTGTGAAATTCCCATTTGTGAAAAGATATAGGCTAAGGTTGGAACAATAACCACGCCACCACCAAGTCCAAGCAATCCTGCAAGCGTACCCGATGCAGCCCCAACTAATATATATAAAATAATGCTGTTCATGAACGTCATAAATTAACCTGGTGGCCAGGATAGGGAGCGCCCACCAAGAATGTGGCAATGCATGTAGTAAACTGTTTGGCCGCCATCATCGCCGTTGTTTATAATTAACCGATAACCAGTTTTGTCTATACCTGATATTTCTGCAACTTTTTTTGCTGTAAAGAGAACTCGTCCCATTTGTTCAATGTCAGACTCGTTGGAGTTTGCAACGTTGATAATTTTTCTTTTAGGAATAACTAAAATATGAACAGGAGCTTGCGGATTGATATCATGAAAAGCAAGAGTGTATTCGTCTTCATAAATAGGTTTGCATGGAATTTCACCATGTAGAATTTTTTCAAAAATTGTTTTTTCTGTCATAAAAAAATGTCTTTCAAGGAATAATTCAGAAATTAAGTAAATACAAATATCATAATCAGCAGTATCACAAACACAGCAGAAAACCAAATTATGCCTTTTGGCTTATGAATATCGTACTGATCATTTTCGGGTAAATTTACAACACGATTGCCTTTATATTTTTCTTCGGAGCCTTTGTGTTCGGTATCTTTTTTGGTTGCAGATTCTTTTTTTGTTTCTGCTGCATTGGGTGCATGAGAGTTTGATTCTTTGTGCTCGTTTTTTGGAGTTTTGGTTTGATTCGTAGTTTTTTTGGGTTCATAGACTTCTTCTCCGTTTACCACCCGTTCTAATGAAATTGCGGTCGTGGTAAGTAAATGATTAAGAAGTAAGAACATGATGGTCTTAAAAACAAACAGTTTAATTTTAATAAAATCTTGTCGCAAGGCTCTCCTCCAAGGACAAAGAAAACGGCACATAGCGCATACAAAAACAGAATGTGACAATATTTATTATAATATTATCTCTTTTTACAAATTTTTGTTATCTTTGACTCCAAATTTGACGGACAAGTTTTTTCCAGTTTTCAGAATTGATTGGAGAAATGCCTTTTATGGAAAAAAACTTTAAAATTGGTGAGCAGCCTTGCTTTGCCCCTTGCCTTGGAACCATGTCTGTAAACAAGTAAATAGGGCTGTTGATATTATGGCGTTTAAAAATTTTGTCTGGTCCATAAACACGTAGTTCAACACGCAACAAACCTTTTGGCTTTTCAACGAGTTTTTCAAAAAAAGACTCCATTTCTTGAGCGTGTTCATCTGATTGGGCTTGAAGAGATAATGCAACTTCGTGTTCTCCATAATCATGGATTTGGCTTTCAAACCCATAGGAGAAGCTTCCGTAACAGAGCCAAATATCAACGCAAAACCCAGGTGTCATAATCCTCTACTTAAATCTTCCTGATCGAATAATTTCGATAATCAGCCATAATCCTAGTAATAAGGCAATTCCAAAGCCAATAAGACCCACTGATGCTAGGAAGTCGTATAGTCTACCTTGTTTTCCATAAGTAGCAATACTACTGCCAAGTACAATTGCACCGAGTAGGATAGCAAGGCTAAGTCTATTTGATGCCCTGTCAACTTCACGAGATAAGTATACAATATCATCGCATTTTACTTGAAAGGAAAGCGAGCCACTCTGTAATTTTTTTGCCAAAATTCTAAGTGTGATGGGGAGATCTTTTAAAAATGCTCCAGAATCATGCATTGCAAGACCAAGGTTTTTTTCGAGCCAATTTTTATTGAATTGCAATAGTTTATGATCTTCATAGTAAGAGAGTGCAAATTCTAAAATTTTAAATCTGGGTTGTACGCTTTTTGCAAAAATTTCAAGTGCCATTAATGCTCGAAAGAATAAAATCAATTCTCTTTCTAAAGGAGCATTCCATTTTGCAGACACGCGAGCAATTTTCATTAATGTTTTGCCCAATTGAAAATCTTGATGAGGCATTGTGACAATGTGGTCGAGAATTTCTAAAATTTCTGACTCAAGCTGAGAGCTATGAGACAAATCATCATTTTCTGTTAACTCGACAAATAGCCTTGCACAGGTTTCGATGTCATGTTTTCCTAGGGAATAAAACATAAATGCAAGAGTGTTGCGCAAATCTTTTTTTAAGCGAACGGTAATTCCAAAATCAATAATTCCAAGTTTATTATCTTTAATTAAAATAAAGTTTCCGGGATGGAGATCGCCATGAAAAATACCAAATTCAAACGTCATCTCTAAAAACGCTTCAATCCCAATTTTTGCTATTTTATCTTTATCATTGAGCTCAATCCCTTCGGTTAATTTAGTTCCCTGAATTTCGCTCATACATAAAATTTTTGAAGTACAAAATTTATAATTGATTATTGGAATTTCAATATTATTATTATTTTTAAAAAATTGTCGCATACGTTCTGTGTTTGCTGCTTCACGTGAGTAATCAAGCTCATTTAACAGAGAACGTTTTAATTCACTAATAATTAATGTTGGTCTAAGAAGTTTAAGTTCTGGTAATGCTGTTTCGAGAATTGTTGCAATTGCCATTAAAATTGCAAGATCGTTATTGATCAAATTATCGACTTCTGGTTTTTGAATTTTAAAGACAACATGCTCACCATTTTTTAGTTTGGCGCGATGCACTTGACCAATGCTAGCAGAACCAAGCGGTTTGGGATCAAAAAATTCAATTTCTTCAAGTAATTGGGGAGTAAGTTCGTTTTCTAATGTTTTTTCAACAACTTTAAAAGCGATGGGTTTGACTTTGTCACATAATCTTTTAAATTCATAAACATAACTTTTAGGAAGCAGATCCTCTCGCATAGAGAGTAATTGTGCCAGTTTTACAAATGTGGGGCCAAGTTCTTCAAAAGCCATTGCAAGTCTTTTAGCTCGAGATAAATGAGTGTGCGATGGATGAATCAAAGGTTCTGACTCGTTTTTATTGGTATGAAGAAGATCGCCGAGTTCGGTGCGTTGAATTTCTCGTTTGAAACCGTAACGTGCTAAAATATTAACAATGTGGGTGAGTCTTCCAACATTTCTAAATTTTTGTAGAATACTTGATGGCATATTGCGCCCCTCAGATAAGAGAGTGAAAGGTTTTCTCTTTACATTGAACTATATCAGCAAAATTTTAAAGATATAGTTTTAATATATTTTTAATTAGATTCAATTATGAGGAAGTATATGAAGCTAAACTGCGAAGAGTTTGTAAAAATGTATCATACTGGGGATAGCAAAAAAAAAGTTTTATTAGATATTAGAGAACCTTCAGAATGCACATCAGGTATGCTTAAGGATGCCATCAATATTCCTATGTCTGTATTTGAATCAAGATTTTCAGAAATAGCAAAAGATAAAGAAGTTTTTATTTATTGTCGCTCAGGTGCGCGAGCAGAAAGAGCGGAAACATTTTTAATTCATAAGGGTTATAAATTAACAAGATATTTGCAACCAGGTGGGTATGAAGAGCTTAAAAATATGTTTTAATTTTTAACTCAACGCTTTTTTTACAGCTGCTAGTAATTTATCAGGTACAAAAGGTTTAATAATCCAGGCATTGACTCCTATTTCTTTACCTTGTTGCGCATCTTCAGGATTGGGATCTTTTGTCAAAATAAATATAGGAACATGTCGAATTTTAGGGTCTGCTTTTATTGCTTTTGCTAAATCAAAACCCCCCATAACAGGCATATGCAGTTCTGAAATAACCAAATCAATGTTTTGTGTTTTAATTAATGACAACCCAACTGAACCATCTTCTGCTTCGATAATAGAAAACCCAGCCTTAGAAAGAGCAAATTTCACAAGATTTCTGATTGTTGGTACATCATCGACAATTAAAATTGTCTTGCTCATGTTAGGGGTCCTCAAAATTGTCAGCTTCTTAATGTATCGGAAGTTTTATATTAAACTTAAGAATTGAACTTATCTAGTTAAATTAGTTATTTATATTTAAAAATGCAGTGGGTCTTTGTCCGTAAATCGTTCACAATTTAACGTTTTCGTTCATTTATTATGCATTCCTTTATTATGCAATAACAATTTGCGTATTGAAAAGTCTTGTATTTGATGAGAGCAGATTTCTCAAAAAATAAGGACTTAAAGCTTATGGTAAAAACTTATTCGTGTTTGCTAGTTGGGGTTGACGTTGTCACTCTTGAAATTGAAACCGTCATTGGCAGCGGTTTTTCTGGACTGAGTATCTTGGGGCTCAGTGCTGAAGCAACTCGAGACATGCGAGAAAGAGTCCGTTCGGCATTAGAAAGCATAGGGATTCAAATTCCTGCAAGGCGAATTGTTGTGAATATTACACCAAGTGAGTTAGCCAAGATTTCAAGATTGTCTTTATCGCAACTTGATTTTGCTGTTGCTGCTTCAATAATTTATGCGTTGCATCAAGAGAATCAAAATAGTGCACCATTGTTTTTCCCAGAAAAACAATATTTAGCGGGTGAGCTTTCTTTATCAGGCGAACTAAAGGAACTACAAAATCCATTAATTTACCAATCAATTTTATTAAATTCAGAAATATATCCAAGTTTGTGCTTACCTGTGTCTGCAAAAGAATATTTAAGTTTGTCGATACAGCATAAAATTGAGTTTTTTTATAATTTAAAAGATTGGTATAATAGTCGAAAAGAAATAAAAAATCCTGAATTACTAAAAATAAATTTATCTAATAGAGATAAAATGGATTCACAAATTGAAGATGAAATAAATAATAATTCTGAAACTGAGTTTTTAGAAAGAGTAAAAGAAGTAGAAAGTATAATCACAATTTTGTTAAAAAATCCTAGAATTTGTGTAGCATTACTTGTTGCATCTGTTGGACAACATCATATTTTGATTGCAGGAGAGCCTGGTGTTGGCAAAAGTTTTGCATTGCAAAAAATTTTAAAATTATTGAATCCATTAACAGAAAGAGAAAAACTTGATATTAAACTTATTCACTCTGTTGTTGAAGATGTTGCAAGACCGTTGCGTTGTCCTCACCATTCGGCAACTCCTGCTGCTCTTATTGGAGGCAGTAGCTTAAAGCCAGGAGAAGTGTCTTTGGCGCATTGCGGAGTGTTGTTTTTAGATGAGTTGGCAGAGTTCTCTTCGTCAAGTTTAGAGTCGTTAAGGGAACCACTTGATGCAAAGCAGGTATTTTTATCTCGTGCTGGTGGAAATATTCGCTATCCCGCAAATTTTCAATTGTGTGCGACAACAAATCCTTGCGCTTGTGGTTTTTTATTTTCAAATAAAAAGGCTTGTCGTTGTCATCCCAGAGAAAGTCGAAAATATTTACAAAAAATTAGTGGACCATTACTGGATAGATTTTGTTTACAAGTTTGGGCAGAACCTTACCAACCAGAAGTTGACTTAAAAGATCCTTTTGTACAGCAACTCAATAATATTTTTAAAAATGGTAATCTATCTTATTTTTCAAGACATTTTCTTCGAATCATGAGTTTAGGAGGTAAAGAATTGGGGCAAGAAGTCGATAAATTTAATGCAATGAATTTTTTACAAAATAATGTTGATTTTAACAGTTGTTCTTTACGAGGACAAGAAAAGATAATTAACCTTGTTAATTCTTTTAATTTGTTATTTCCAGAAATAGGAATTGATGAAAAAATTATAAATTCTATTATGAATTATAGAATATTAGATAAAATGTTTTCTCAAAGAAATATTTTCTAGTATTTACGAATACTTGTTTTGGAACAGAAAAATTATTTATTGTTTTTTACAATTTTATTGATAATTGAGAATTTTTTTTGATCTATTTAATTAACTATAATTTTAAAAATTATAAAAATTAAAATTTATATTTTAATAAATTTGATTTTTTATTGCTTCATAAATGGTTATTGTATTTGTTTTTTATTTAAATAAAGGTTATTTCCTTGCATATTTTTTTTCAAATTGTTAATATATTAAATGTGTATGGATTTACGTGTTGTTTTAAGTATAAACTATTTTATATTTCATGCATTGTTATAATATCTAATTAAATTTTATTAAAATGTGCGAATGCTAAAATTTAGTTTTTTTCTTAAAGTTTACTAAAAAATAGATATTTGAAATCAATTAAACATTTTTTAGGGAATTAAGTAATGATAGTTAAAAAAAGATTTTTTTTTGAGGATAAAAATATTTGTTCAACAATAGATAATAATATAAAGCAATTTTTGCATAGTTATAATATTAACGAATATTTTCCTGAAAATGAATATTCTGAATTTACCTTTTTGGCAGCAAAAACTTTTAATTGTCCGATTTCGTTTATAAGTTTTGTTAGTCATGATTCTTTGATAGTAAAGTCTGTTGTTGGATTAGACAATCAATTTGTAAAAAATAAAATTGATTTTCAATGTTTTAATTTTGTTCATGATACTCCAGTTATTGTAAACGATACGTTATGCGATAAAAATTTAATAAAAAACTCTTTTGTTTTTAGGAGTTCTTATATCCGTTTTTATGCTGCGGTCCCGTTAATTACAAATGAAGGTAATACAATTGGGTCCTTATGTATTATGGATAACAAGATCAATCATTTATCTGAGAGTCAAATTTTATATTTGCAATACTTGGCCAATCGAATTGTTCAAAAACTCGAATTGAGAAGATTAAACGTAATAAAGAATAACCCTTGTTATAAAAAATATGTTTTGGCTGAAGGAAAAGTGTCTAAAAAAATTATTTCAAAGCATAAAACTAGTAAATTAATTAAATTATTTTTTAAAATTAATAAATCAAACAAAAAATTTAAACCAATTAAAATTAAAGAATTAATGTATGTAATTAACTACTATTTTAAAAATACATTAAGTAAATATGATATAAAGTTTAATATTTCTTTAGATTCAGATAAAAACACTCTTTTTGAGTGTAAGTCTTCATATACAATGAGAAATTTGATTTATTTATTAAATGTTTCGATCGAAACCGTAAAAGCAGAAAAATTTCGTTGGATAAACTTAAATATAAAAAATTTAGTTTATGATCTAGAATTTTCAATAACAGATAGCTGTAAAATAAAAAATCATTATATTTCAAGCTCAAAAAACACCCAAGATGTTTTACTGTAATTGCTCAATATTATCTAAACTCTCAAAAATAGTTCTTATTTTTAATACTGAAAAAATTGATTAATATACTGAAATTTAAATAATTATGAATAAAAGTTATACAATTAAATAATATAATTTAATTGTAAAAATAACATTGTTTATATTAGTTTTTTTTGCGATTTTAATATTAAAATTAAAATTTGCTTTTAATTTATAATTAAATTGTATATATTAACAAATTATTTATAATTTACTTATAAATAATTTGTTATGGAGAGTTTTTAATTATTATGGAAAATAATGAAAAATCAAACCGTTCTGATAGTTTAGCAACAAATAATTTAAAATTTTGTAATGATTTTTTATCTGTTACTTTATTTCTTAAATTTATTAAAGAAGATTTTCAAAAAAATGGTGATCTTTTAGAGTTTGATCTTTATTATAAAGAAAACAATTCAAGCTTTGCATCTTATTCTGAGCATATCCAAGAACAACGTTTTAGTATAATGAACAATAGCTATGTTCCTAGTAAAATTCAAAAGAAAGTTGATAGTATCAACCGTAGGCGTATTGAATTTGAAAAAACATACCATTTTGATACATCGGAGCCAAACTTAGATGCAATGTCAAATGAAGAACGATTAAGGTATGAAAATGAAGCAAGAGAAATTCAAAAAAAATATGACAAATATAATAATACCGCCGCAAATCTAAAAGATCTTTATACGCTTTATAATATTACAGGACAAAAAAAAGAACTAACAAATTTTGTAGAATTAAATCCTGCGACGCTCGAAAATTTTTTAGAAGAAAACGATGCAGATGTATTGTTTGGTGAAGATAAAATTAACGATTTTTTATTAAGATCAACCTCGCTTATTTATTCTGTTGTGCAGGATAGAAATTTGCGAATTGTATCGACTCATTGTCATACTCAGCATGAAGCCCCTTTTTTGAGAAAATTAGAACAAGATATAGAATGTTTTTCAATTTATAAAAATTTAGATTATTCTTATTTTTATTATATTCAAGAAGTTTCAAATTCAAAAAAAATATATGGAATTTTTTTATATGCAAGGTTTAATGAGCCTCATTTAGTATTTTATTATCCAAATAAAGGGATTGAGCAGTTTTCTATTCGTAACATATCTAACTTTAGAAAAATGTTTCAACGTCTGATTAATAATTACGGAGGAAATTACTGTTCATTTAAAATAAAAATAAAGTCATTAAAATTTGAAATTCAATCTCTTACAACGCAATATTTCTATGAAAATATTATAATCGAAAGTTGTAAAAAATATTTATTATTTCTTAATACTAAAAAGGCTTTACTATTAAATCAGCAAGAAAAATCTGATAAATCTTTATGTGAAAACTTTGTAACAAATTCGTCTTCAAAGTTTTACGATAAGAGAATTTTTGTTTCTCAATTTTTAATTAAACTATTGGATTTTAATAAATTATTTTTGAATAAAAAATACATTTTGAAAAATAAAAGTTACTGGATATTTTATTTAATTGAATATATTTATAAGGATACAAAATTTGCGCAAAAAAAAATAAATGAATTTGTTATTTTTGCGGATGATTTTAAAATACATCAATTTGTGCTCGACTTTTATAATAATAAGAATTCGGATAATAACTTTAAAAGTGTTGAAACCATTTCGTATATTTATTCTGGTATAATTAAACAACTTTCAAAAAATAGCGTCCTAATGCAATATTACATTTATTACAAAAGTATTACTATTACTAATGGTGTTGCAAAAATTGCGGACCTATTTTTTTGTGGTCTCAAAAAAAATACTTTAGCAACTTTCACAGATTGGAAGAGGAAAATAGTTGTTTATAACCAAAAAATTATTTCTAAAAGTTGCAACAAAAATTTTGAAGAGTTTAACTCTTTAAAAAATATTGCAAATTATAAAACTTTTGAATCAAATCAAAATAGAGTGTTAATTCATAATGATGCACTAAAATCGAATCTTGAATCTGTAACTCAGAATTGCGATGCAATATTTATAAATTTTTGTATGGATTTTTGTAATCAAAATGAAATATTTAATTTAGAGATTTTTTTAGACTCATATATGGCCTCTAATTATTATATTAAATTAGATTTTTCAATGAAATATTTATTTATAGAAAAAACCAAATCACATGAATATTTATTTATTTGCATTCATTTATTTGAAAATTATCAAATTTTAAATAAAAGCAATAGCTCTAAAGTTAAGTTAGAAAATAATATTTGTTTTACAATGTCATTTACTTTGAATACTTCCCAACTCAAATATCAAACAAGTGATTTGAGTTTTGGTTTTTTAGATTTTACAAAAACTAATATTAATTATCCGAATGAATCATTAATTAAAAAAAATTTAACAAATGCCTTAAATAGTAAAGAATTGATTCAGTTTTTACAGAGTGGTAAATCAAAAGGGAGTCAAAGAGTGTTTTATACTTAAATTTATCATAAATCGCCCGACTTTAGAAGTCGGGACTTTACGTTCGTTTCTGGTAAAAACAAAATTTTAAAAGTATTTAAAATAATAAATTTTTTTTAGATATTAAGTAGTAGGTTGCATTAAGCGTTTGGGATCATCGTGTTTTAAGTTCGAATTTTTAAGCTCATTTTTTGATTTTTTTTCAGCTTCTTCACGCGCCTCTGCTACAAATTTTTCAGCTAAATTAGGCTGTACTCTATAAATCATTTGCAGAGTATCTTGCTTTATAGCAGCAATAAGTCTTATAAATAATTCAAAAGCTTCATTTTTATATTCTTGCAGCGGATCTTTTTGTGCATAACCACGTAAGCCAATACCATCTTTTAAGTGATCGATATTTAATAAATGATCTTTCCACCACGAGTCAATTGTTTGCAGCATGACCCAGCGTTCAATATCGCGCATTTGCTCAGTGCCAAACAGTTTTTCTTTTTCTTCGTACTCTTGAATGAGTTTTTGCGTAATAAGCTGATAAAATTCTTCGCGAGTGAGTTCGTTTTTAGCTCTTTCTGTATTTGAAAATGGGATAGCTTTATTAAAATTTCTAAACAATACGCGTTCCAAGTTTTTAAAGTCAATTGTGACCATTTCTCCTGGCAAGCCAGATGGCGGTATAAAGTCATCACATATTGTATGGGCAAACTTTATAACAGGTTCGCCTGTTAAAATGTCTTTTACATTTTCTTTGCGTAAAATTCTCATGCGCGCTGCATAAATGGTTTTGCGTTGTTGATTTAACACATCATCATATTGGAGAAGTTGTTTTCTAATATCGTAGTTAAATCCTTCAACCCGTTTTTGCACTTTGCTAATGACTTTTGTGAGCCTTGGATCATGAATGGCTTCGTCACCAACAAAGCGTTCCATAATAAATTGGTTGGCTTTATTATTAAAGCGGCGCATGAGCTCATCTTCCCATGATAAGAAAAACTTGCTAGCACCAGGATCGCCTTGGCGTCCAGAACGTCCACGCAACTGATTGTCAATACGACGGCTTTCGTGGCGTTCGGTACCAATGACGTAAAGTCCGCCAAGTTCTGCAACTCCTGCGCCAAGAATAATATCTGTACCGCGCCCTGCCATGTTGGTAGAAAGGGTCACTTTGCCTTTTTGTCCTGCTTGCGCAATGATTAAAGCTTCTTGTTCGTGGTGTTTTGCGTTTAATACTTGATGCGGGATTTTTTTCTCGTTGAGCAGTTTTGATAACTGTTCGCTTTTTTCAATACTCACTGTACCAACCAAAATAGGCTGTCCTGTTTTATGAACGCGCTCAATTTCATCGGCAACGGCTGTAAATTTAACAGATTGTTTTACAAATAACACATCATCATGATCTTTACGAACCATCGGGCGGTTGGTTGGAATGACCACAACGTTGAGTTTATAAATGTTATGAAATTCTACGGCTTCAGTATCTGCTGTTCCTGTCATACCTGATAGCTTGTCATACATACGAAAGTAGTTTTGTAATGTGACTTGGGCAAGGGTTTGGTTTTCTGGTTGAATTGGTACATTTTCTTTGGCTTCTAAGGCTTGGTGCAGGCCATCAGAGAAGCGTCTGCCTTGCATTAAGCGGCCTGTAAATTCATCGACAATAATAATTTGACCTTGTTGTACAATATAGTGATCATCACGTCTAAATAAGACAAGCGCTCGTAACGCATTGTTGCAAGCATGCACCAACTCGTTATTTTCTGGATCAAAAAGATTTTCGATATTGAGGCGTTTTTCAACTTTTGCAATGCCGGCTTCGGTTAATGCACAGGAACGTGATTTTTCGTCAACAGTGTAATCGAGTTCTTTGCGCAATCCTCTCACCGCATTATTGGCAACAAGATACTTGTCTGATGAGGTATCGGATGGGCCACTAATAATCAGTGGGGTACGTGCTTCATCAATTAAAATAGAATCCACTTCGTCAACAATGGCAAAATGATGCCCGCGTTGCACAAAGTCTTCTAAACGAACTTTCATATTATCTCTTAAGTAATCAAAACCAAGTTCATTGTTGGTTGCGTAGGTAACATCACAGGCATAGGCTTTTTGGCGTTCTTCATCAGACATTCCAGAAAAAATGCAGCCAGTAGTTAGTCCTAAGAAACTATATAATTTTCCCATTTCTTCAGATTGCGTAGAGGCAAGATACTCGTTGACTGTGACAACATGAACGTTTTTTCCTGATAACGCGTTGAGGTAAACTGGTGCCGTAGCGGTAAGAGTTTTTCCTTCGCCGGTGCGCATTTCGGCAATTTTGCCTTGATGTAAAACATAGCCGCCAATTAACTGCACATCAAAATGTCTTTTTCCTAAGCTACGTTTACTGGCCTCTCTGACTACAGCAAAAGCCTCTGGCAAAAGGCTATCAATGCTTTCACCGCTTTTATGACGTGTTTTAAACTCATCTGTTTTGGCTTTAAGCTCAGAATCTGTCAGCTTTTCTAAATGAGATTCGAGTAAGTTTATTTTTGTTAGAATAGGTGCAATTTTACGCAATTCTCGATCGTTTTTCGTTCCAAAGAGAGACTTGAGAATATTTAACATGATTCAGAATTTATCCTTTCAAACAAAATAAAAACAGCTAAAAACCAACAGACATTTAACATACATTGTGGAGCTGCGCCAATTTTAGAGACAGACAACCAATTCTTTCCTCTTATTTCAATTTATTCCCTTCCGACAAGTAGAAAGATCTGAAATAGAGCACAATGTAGACGCTAAGTGGAAGGAAGTGAAATGTCTAACACCCCTCAAGAATTATTTGATGAGTTTGCAGACGAAAATTTAGATGGCTACGCTCTTGATTTGGACACTTTGACTAATATTGCTTATGATCACAGTTTCAATTCAAACTTGGTCAAACAAATAGAGCAAATTTTAGATAGCATTACAAGAATAGGTGGCGAGGTGTGCAAGCTAAGAGCCGAAATGGACGGTCTATTGGATCAAAATGCTATGTTGGTGGATTCGTTTCATAAGCTTAAAGACGTGCTCAATGAAAAAGGTTTTTTAGATATTGATGATTTTCAATTGGCCTGCGACGTGTTTGATGAGGCAAATGTTAAAAGTATTTCCTCGCATTTTATTAAAAAAATTTCCCATTAATTGTAATGATTAAGAGAATTATTGATATTTCTATACAAAATGTAAGGCTTTCTTCTTTTAGTGAGCTTTTGGTCATAGAATCCAGTAATAAAGTTACAGTCCCGTTTGCAGAAATCTCTGCGCTTATTGTCTCGTCGCCAGCGGTAAATTATACGCACGCTGTATTAGCAAAATTAGCAGAATACGGGTGTATATTTGTTTGCTGTGATACCAAACATATGCCTATTGGGATGCTGTTACCTTTGGTGGCACACTCGGTGCAAACGCAGCGTTTTTCTAAACAAATTCTTGCAACCCTTCCTTTTAAAAAGCAACTTTGGAAAAAAATTATTGCTAAAAAAATTGAAGCTCAAGGCTATTTACTTTTAAACAGAAGAGAAGAGCATTTTGGGCTTTTAGATTTGTGTAAAAAAGTAAAAAGTGGTGACGAGGGTAATTTAGAAGCGCAAGCAGCAATTATATACTGGAAAAATATTTGTAAAAATAAACAATTTAAAAGAGATATTACAGCAGAAAATGAAAATATGTTTTTAAATTATGGGTATGCCGTGCTTAGAGCTGTGGTAGCGAGGAGTTTGTGTGCTTGCGGATTAAACCCATCAATTGGTGTATTTCATAAAGGGAAATACAATCCTTTTTGTTTGGCAGATGATTTAATGGAACCATTTCGTCCTATTATTGACCGAGAGGTTTTTTTAATTGTAGAAGCAGAAAACTTTACTGAAAATAAATTAACGCAAGACATTAAACAAAGGCTGATTGCAGTATTATATAAAAAATTTACTGTTGATCAAGAAGAGCGCCAGCTGCAGGATATTATTACCTTGTCAGCGCAATCTTTGAGCAAGGCATTTGTTACAGGACAAGTAAGCTTATTTCTTCCGAATTTAATAAAATAATATTTTAATAAATTACATTAAGAAAATAACATTATGAGTTTGGTAAAAATTTCTGGAGCGTATTCTGCTGTGTGGTTGTTTGCTTTATTTGACTTGCCAACCAAAACTAAAAAACAAAGAAAAGACTATGCAAAATTTAGAAAATTACTCATATCAAAAGGATTTAGTATGTTGCAGTACTCTGTGTATGCAATTTACTTTCCGAGCGAAGATGCAAGTATAAGTACTCAAAAATTTATTGAAGAACGATTACCGCCATCTGGGCAGGTTAGGCTGTTGCTGGTGACAGACAGGCAATTTGGTAAGCAAAAAGTATTTTTTGGAAAAAACAAAGAAAAAACAGAAGAACCACTACCCGAAATACTCCTTTTTTAGCTCTAAAAATAAAAAAATCCCGTCAATAATTAGTAAGTTATTGACGGGTCTATCATATCAGAAGTCTTATTCCCTGCAAGTTCCAGCTATCTTATCTCATTAAAAGAAAATCTAGTAATCATATCAGAAGTCTTATTCCCTGCAAGTTCCAGCTTTGGCAAGTATGCTATGGGCATTCAATTAATCATATCAGAAGTCTTATTCCCTGCAAGTTCCAGCTCATGACTGATACACCACAAGCACCGGCGGATCATATCAGAAGTCTTATTCCCTGCAAGTTCCAGCTACCACCAAACGTTTTCAAAGTCAGGCTTCATCATATCAGAAGTCTTATTCCCTGCAAGTTCCAGCCAAATTGGGTTTTTAAGGGAGAGCGTTACAATCATATCAGAAGTCTTATTCCCTACAATACATAAAATAAACTGCTTACTGTAAAATTTCTCCTAAAGGCGAAATTTTAAGTTTTTTAAATTTCATTTTTAATAAATTATTGATGCTTTTTCTAGTAGGTTTTTTTTGAGCATCATATATGTGAGAGTATTTTATTCTATTATCTGCTTCAAAACCTATGATTATATAATATTGTTTGACTCCATTTTCTTCTATTTCAAAAATATCAGATTTTTTTAAATAAAATAAAAACTTTGCCTCTGGATCACTAGGGTGTTTTTTTAATATAATGCTTTGTCCCGCTTTTTTTCTATTAAAAACATCAAGATATGTACTAATTAAAAAATCATTCCCATCTTTTGTGTTAGTTGAAAAAACAGAAATATGATGGTTAGAATTTTTTGCAACATATCTTTTTTGAGTTCCTGTACCAATTTCGAGCACAGAAGTTTCTTTGTAATTAGTTTTATTACGAAATGATTTAACATAAATTTTATCATTTGCTTCTTTGGCAAATGGGCTTGTTTTGTTTGAAGAGTTTTTAACAGTTAAATAAGGGAGAGTGTCAATTTTGGTTTGATCAAAAATAACCTTTTTTTCTGTATTTTCTGTTTCTGCATTTTTTGTATTTTTGGGTTTATTTGAAATATTTTCGTTGTATTTATTTTTAATTATATTTGTTAAAGCTGGATCTAAAACAAATTTATCATATTTTTCTGTATTATTTATATAGCTTTTAATTTCATTAATATTTTTTCTATAATAAAAATTCTCATTTTTTTTGCTTAATATTGTCTCTTCATGGAGAAGCGCATTAATTTTAGGAGAAATATAAAAAGATATTAGCATTTTATTAAGATGTTTTTGGGTTTGCTGCAATAAATCAGGCCAAATTATTTCAATTTTTGAAAATCTGTTTTCGTACTTAAATTCGCCACGAGATGCTGATTTATTAATCAATTTTATTGCACTTTCGTTGGTGAGCGCAATCACCAACGCATCAATGGCATGGTGTCTGTGGTCAAGTCTGGTTTTGGTATTTTCTTGCGAAAGCAGCTTATTGAGTTTCCAGTTTTTTCTTAAAATTGCGGTTACCTGACCCGACGAAACCCTAACACGCTGGCTGCCTTCGCTATCAACAATTCCACCATAAAGTAACCCAAGATATTGCGTTGCAAGTTTTGAAGCATACCGTGTGTCATTGAGCATTCTGGCGCTAAATTCTGTATCAATATTTTGTGCTTTAAAGCGAAATAGTTTTTTGTATTTAAATGGAGAATTAAATTTTTCAACACGCATAAGAATTTTTTCGTATTCATCAGGATCTGTGATTGAAAAAGCCTCAAATGGAGTGTAATTTTGTTTTTTGTTACGATTTATATCATTTCGACAAAGTGTTTTATTGGCAAAAGAGTCATCACAACTTCTACTCAGTGGTATAATGTGTTCAACATCAAATATTGGGTTGTCTCCAAATAAATCATCACGTCCTATACAATTTCCTGAATAAGGGCATTGGTAGTTGCATTCTTGCCAAAGTTTGTATTTTTCTATGTTAGAAGCAGAGACATTAATTTTTTTTTCGTTGAGTTCTGTAGTAATTTTTTTATTTTCTAATTTATTTGCGTTGTTTTGTTTAAAAATTTTACTTTTTTCTTGATTCGATAATTTAAGATCTCGGGCAAGCTCAACCCTTATTATTTTAGGTTTGCCATATTTTTTGATAATTGCATTCACAACAAGGCGCAACTGCGAAAGAGATCGCAGCACAGCAGGGTTATTGCCATATTTGTTTATTGTGACATAAGCAGGTAAAAGGTCGTTAATTTTATTGTTTTTAGAGTTGGTATAACCAGCTAATTTTATAGCCTCGTGTAACATTTTGCCATTTTGCATATGTGGTAAAAGTTTTTTGATTGCTTTGCTGCTATAGTTTAAGTAACCATCTTCTAAAGAAACATTGGCGAGTTTTTGTGCCTCTAATTCTGGAATAGATTTTTTTTCTATAAAATACTTTTTTAAAATTTCTGAGTTATCAAAACTTATAATTGCATTTATTATTTTTTCTTGTTCTAATTTGCTTAATTCAAATATTTTTTTATAAGCACTCGCAATTTTAGATAAGGTTTTATTTCCTATAATTCTTCTTTCTGTTGGAGCATTTTTATCTTCACTTTTTTTCTTATTTTTATTAAAATACATATCATTTTTAAATTTTTCGTTTTTAAGTTTTAAATCTTTAGCTAATGTAACTAAACTCACTTCAGCCTTTTTTTGGCAAATATCAAAAATACTATTTTTTTCATGAGGTTTTAATTCTCTTTCCGATGGGTCATTTGACGTTGAGACAATTTTTAAGTTATTTATACTTTGCCAAATTCTAAATTCTTGCGAGGTTAATAAACATTTTTTTGCTCTTTTAATGTTTTTTTTACCACATAAAACTTCTTCTAACTCACAGCCTCCAATTAATTTTTTTACAGATTTTAATGGTCTTTGATAAAATAATATTTTGTAAATTGTGTCAAAAACACTATTGTCATCAAATTCATTTTTTATTTTATTTACTAAACTATTTTGAGAACTGATAATTAAATTGTATTCATGGGTATACATTGATCTTGCTGTGTATCTTTTTCTAATTGTTTCTTTGTTGATATCTACATATTTGGCCAAATATTCCCCCAATGTTCGACATTTGGTTTCTTGTATGTGGCCTGCAAGACTATTAACTGCTGAGCTAATTTTATTTTTTTTCTCATCTACTAATTCTTTTGCTAAATTTTTACGGTTGCTTAAAAAACCTTTTCTTTGACCAAAAAAATAAATAATACGGCCTAAAGAATATCTATCAATTTGTTCGTCAAGTGCAATAGATCTTAAAAAGTATATAAAAATATTTGGAAGTTTTTTTAAATAAGTTTTTGCATAATGAGGGCGGTGCTCTAAAAAATTTAACCACTCTTTAAAAAGGGTTGCATCGAGGCTTGTCATAATTTGATTTCTTAATTGTGCATACCTTCTAACCATTTCGCGTCTTTTAGAAGCAACGGTGCAAAATTCTGTTGGTATGGGCGCATGGAGCATTTCTAATTGTGTTTGAGTAAAGGGAGGTAATAAAGAATGTTTTTGTAAATAAGTAAAAAGTTTATGTCGCCGCATCACTTTGCGCGCTGTGTTTCGGCGTTGTGCCCGGGCAAGGCGTCTTGTCGCTGCATTGTTGTCGGTATTGGTTGCAGGAGAAGGAAAACAACGTGATCCCATATGAATTATTTTTTTAGAGGATTCATCAATGATAGCATATCCAATGCTTGCAACCCCCATGTCGATGCCTAGTGTATAATTGTTAGTGTCTAGCGTATTATTTGCAGTTGTTTTTTTTGTGGTTTCTGTTTGCAGCATGAGAGAGTTCCTTTTGGTGTTGACAATTTTGTTATACTAAAGTAAAAGTTTTATATCATATCAGAAGTCTTATTCTCTGCTTGTTTTAGTAAGAGATAAGCTCGAAAGCATTTAATGCTAATTAGGGAGCTTTTGGGCTCCCATTTTTTTAGCTTTTTGCAAGGTTTATTTTGCATAAAACAAATTATTACAAAAAAATTAGTCAAGCAACCAAAATTTTAATTTTATATCAAAAAAACGATAAATTTTTTTGTTTTTAAAATTTAAAAACTATAGAAAATTTAATTTTTATCATAATTATCGTAAATTACTTTTTCTTAAAAAATTCAAGCAGCAATTTCTCGTCATCTTTTTTATTGTTTTCATAAGATTTTTCAAAAAAATTAAAAAGATGATCAATTGATTTTTTTAAAGGAATCAATTCAATAACATGATCTTCTCTTACTTTTATAATAAGCTTTTCGCCCTCGCAAATATTAACTGCGTTTCGCCATTTTTTTGGAATGACAATTTGTCCCTTGCTTGAAACTTTTACAACTGATTCTAATTTTGTTTTTTTAGAATTCATTAGAAAATATCCTACCTTAATTTTACAAATAAAAAAAAATTCATATTATAAAATGATTTTAAATAAATCAAATTGATGATAAAGATAAATAATACTTTATATCAGTTTTAAAGTATATTTTGCAATTTTCAACACCCGGATAGCACTCCCCTTTTGCATACGCTCTAAACATTAAAACGTTTAAAAACATATAATCCCCTGCCGCAATATTGAGTGGAGTAACAATACTATTGTTAATTAATTTTTCATATTTTTCACATATTGGGTATGAGTAAAAATCATCAGTTTCTTGAATAGCAAAATTAAATTTTGCATGTTTGTAATTTTCTGTTTTGTAACAAATATAATAAGAGATATTTTTTTTATTGCCAATATTTCCAGAAATTTGTAGAGTAACGTATTTGCCAATTCCTGGTCTGCTTTCAACAGAAAGTTCTTTATCAAAAGGAATTATTTCTGGGATTTTAAATAAAGAATATTTATTTGCAGGAAATAGAGAACTTTTAGTATTATAAACAGAATCAGTTAACTGACTATCAAAAATAAGGCTAAATGGGAGTTGAATAGAAATGTCTGGGAGATTTTCTGGAATGCTTGTAATAACATATTCGTCTGTTTCTGTATTTAAAGATACAGAACCGTTTTTGCCAAAGTAAATATTTTTCTGCTGTTTATTGAAATTGCTCTTGTTTTCATGGTTATCATTTTCTGGTTTTCTAAGATTTTCGCTGGTTAAATTTTCTTTATTTTTTGCACATGAAAAAATGAATAAAATAATAAAAATATGCAATAAATATTTCATTTAAAAATATCCTTTTAAACATCGTTCTGTTAGTAAAGAATATCGTCAATAAGTAGGTAAAATTAAATCGTTATCTTTTTATAAATAATTCAGTATATTGTTTGAATTATTATGTTTTTTTATTTATTTTTTTGTTTTAATAATTTATGAAATAAAATCACCACCTAATAAGGTTAAAATTTCGTTTTCATATTGCACAAATAAATTTTTATCTGGCTCACTGTAGGTTTTTGCAATTTCAGCAGGGTAGCCAGAGAGTACATGAATTTCTTGTGATATATTAAAGGCTTCGTGCATGTCGTGGGTTACCAATATTGCATATTTATTGGCTTCTGCGATTTTTTGTTTTAACCAATTTTGTAATATTAAACGGGTATAAGCATCAAGCGAAGCAAAGGGTTCATCAAGTAAAATAGCCTGTGCATCCATAACAAGAGATCTCGCTAAAGAAACACGTTGCGCCATGCCAAGACTAATTTCAAAAGGATATTTTTTAAAGTGAGTCTCTAATTGTACTATCTTAAGTGCTTCAAATGCAATATCAAATGCAGAGGTTTTTTCTCTTGCTACTTTTTCTTTGGGAATTGCTAAAATGATATTTTCTATAATATTTTTCCAAGGTAACAAATGGGGTATTTGCGGTACCATAGTAAATAAAGTTTGAGAACTATTCCAATTTGAAAACTCTAAAGTGTTTTTTTGGAATTTAATAAAACCATCAGCACCACATTCCATTCCCATTAAAAGGCGCAGAAAAGTAGATTTTCCACAACCAGAAGGTCCTATTAAACAGGTTATCGATCCTTGCTGTAGCGCAATGTTAATATTTTTTAAAACGGCTATTTTATTGTTATAAGTATAATTTTTAACATTAATTTTAATCATTGAATTATGAACCTATTTTTTAAAAGTATTCCAAAAAATTATTTTTTTTCTAAGTAATTCAATCAATGTTACGCTTGTAATACTAATAATTACAATTATTACCACTACTGCAATAACTTTATCAGTGCAAAATGTTGCTTGGGCTCTTAGTAAATAAATTCCAAGCCCACTTTCACTGCCCATTAATTCAGCAAGAACCGCTGAGCCAAAAGAGTAACTGGTGCTTATTTTTAGTGCATTAAAAAAACCAGGCAGTGCGTACGGTAAATATATATGGTAAAGCGCTTTTGATTCTTTAAGTCGAAACATGTCAACTATAAGTTTGTATTCATTTTTTGCAGAAATTAGGTCTTGCATGAGAACAAGAGAAATAGGAAACGAACATGTTAAAACAACCAATACAACTTTTGGAGCAATCCCAAGTCCTAGCCAAATCATTAAAATTGGTGTAAATACCAAGTAAGGTACGCTTTGCGAGATAACAAGAAGTGGTGCTAAAAATGAGTGTATTTTTTGAGATTTAAAAGAAATCAAGGAGATTGTAAAGCCAGTCAAAATAGCAAGAAAAATGCCGAGTAGCCATTCAATAATCGTAACTTGTAAATTTTGAAAAATAATTTCCCAGTCAGTTAAAATGACATTTACAACTTGTGTTGGCAAAGGAATAATATAATCAGGAATATGAAATGCTTTTAGTGCAAATTCCAGAATGACTAATAAAAATAAAATAAGAATTACTGGGAAAATCCACTTAAATATGCGACACATATTACCTCTTTCTAAGTGCAGTATTTTGCTTATGGCTGGCTTAGAAGCCTTTTCACTGAGGATTTATTATGTTTAGTAAAGATTTGCAATTTAATTTTAGCACAATAATTCATTCTTGTCTGTTTATTTTTCAAGGGTTTTGTATTTCAGAATTGCAGTGTTTAGATCTTAAAATCGATTTGCCTCCCCAAGCAGGAAAAACTCCAGTTCTTTATTATAATCCAATTATTAATCATAAACCAGATTCTAACAACACAGCTCGTTTTAAAAATAAAGAAACAGAAAATAATCATAAATTAACAAGAGAGAGTAATATAAAATCTGAAAATTTTGATATGCAAGATATTGCTAAAGATTTTTCTTCTTCCATTGATAAAGACCATTCTAATGGTCGTAATCGTGTCATGCGAGATAATGCAAACAATTATAATAAAATTACAGAAACTAAAATACCAAGTGGTAACTTAGAGGCATTTCCATATTTAAGTTGTCTGAAAAATAATGTCAGGTTTTGGGAGAGAGTGTATACTGAAATTGATAATCACGAAGCATTTTTGCATGATAAAAGAAATTTATCTCGTATTTATGCAATATTGACTTTGCCAACCAATAAATCCCAACGTACAGAATTGGTTGAAAGACACAAAGCAAAATATTACAAAATTTTATACAGTATATCGCGAAAACTTCATCAACCTTCTTACAAATGGACTTCTGAAGAGTTGCGTGTTGCAAAATTATTTAAAAAAAATGAATTAACGCAAAAATATTTATTTGAGGCTATGGACAATTTGCGAATTCAAACAGGACTCAAAACACAATTTGAAGCGGGTATTCAACGTAGCATCAATTATCTGCCATCTGTTTTTCCTATCGTAAAGCAAAGTGGTTTGCCTTTAGAATTGGCTCTATTGCCGCATGTTGAGAGTAGTTACAATTCACTCGCTGGTTCAAAAGTTGGTGCAATGGGTTTGTGGCAAATTATGCCAGGTACTATGAAAATGTTTGAGGGAGAAAGAGCTGTTAACAAGAGAACAGATCCAGTCGTCTCTACAAAAGTTGCAATGAAAATTTTAAAAAGTGATTTTGATAAAATTCAAAATTGGCCACTAACATTAACAGCATATAATCATGGTGTTAACGGTATGTTGCGCGCAATCGATGAAACAGGTTCGCGCGATTTGTGTAAGGTGATAACGCATTACAACTCAAGCTCTTTTCAATTTGCTTCTAGTAACTTTTACGCGCAATTTTTAGCAGCAAAAAAAGCTTCTATGCAAAAGTATTTGCTGATTGCAAAAAGAAAAAAAGGAGAATCGAGTCTTGTTTTGCGTAATACTTTATTAAGTTTAAACAGTGGGATAGCAAGATGAATTTTTTTTCTGGTTGGTTTTTAGCGCCAAACTTTACTTTTAAAACCTATACAACAGAAGATTTTAATAAAATTAAAAGTAACACGTTACCTAATCATTTTTCTGTTTATATCGTCACCGAGGAGTTTTTTTTAAATAATTCTGCAACACTTGTTTCTCCATTCGTTATTGTTGGTGAACTAAAGCCAAAAAATTTATATCCAACGGATCCAAGTGGTAAGCAGTTTATTTTTATAGCACCTAAAGATGAGCCAAAAAAAATTGGTTTTGAAAAGCCAGGTAAAGCCCATATAGCCAGTCATACCGGAGCCATTTTGGCACACGCTTTGCAATCTTTGGCAAGTAAATTTGATAATTCTTTAAATTTTACTCTCTCTTTTTCTGATGATTTAAAACTTTTGCTAGAGGGTGAACAGCACGAGTTTCTAATTGGTTTATTACAAAAATCAATTTCTAACAAAGTTTTTAAAAAGTCTAACAAGTTAAATAATATTTTAATTGGTTTGCAAGAGCCTTTTTTTACTCAGGCAATTTTGCAGCGAGCCTATGCTCTTAGCGATGCAATGTGTTATACAAGAACATTTGTAAATATGCCTGCTAATATTTTAAATCCAGAAACTTACGAAGTTTTTATTCGATCATTGGTTAAATATGAGTGTGAACAGGCAGAAAATCCAAACCATATTCAAATTGAAATTATGAATTTTAATAAATTGCAGCAAGAAGAATGCGGTTTAATTTGTGCAGTGGGCAAAGGAAGTCAAATTTTACCGCGTTTGATTAAGCTTTCTTATTGTTCAAATCATAATTGCGCTGAAATATCACATGTGAGTTTGGTTGGTAAGGGGATCACATTTGATTCGGGTGGATACGACATAAAACCACCTTCTGGTATGAAAATCATGAAAAAAGACATGGGCGGATCGGCTGCGGCATTGGGGGTTTTTTTAGCATGTGCGAGAATGCAGTTGCCATTAAAACTCACCTGTTGGCTACCGCTTGCTGAAAACATGATCTCTGGTAACGCAATGCGTCCAGGTGACGTGTACAAAGCAAAAAATGGGTTACAAGTTGAAATAGACAATACAGATGCCGAAGGGCGATTGATTTTGGCTGATACGCTTTGTTTGGCTTGCGATGAAAAACCCAATTGGCTTATCGATTTTGCAACCCTGACAGGCGCGGCTCGGGTGTCGCTCGGGACAATGATTGATTCTTTATTTGGCAACGATCAGTCTACGACGCAATTATTATTTCAGTCAGGTATCGAAACAGGAGATTGGGTTTGGCCAATGCCTTTACCTACAGACTATGAATCTTATTTAGAGTCTAGTATTTCTGATTTGCAAAATAGTGGTTCGTCGGGATTTGCTGGATCTATTACCGCAGCTCTCTTTTTAAAAAAATTTATTACTCAAACAAATTGGAATCATATTGACACCTACATGTGGTGCGATAAACCCAACGGACTTTGGTCAGAGGGAGGGGGAGCTTCTGGTAAATGTGTCAGGTTAGTGACTCATGCCATTGCGTCTTTCATTTCACAAGCAAAGAATTTACAATAAAATTTAACAGTTGTAGAGAAGTTGCTAGTTATTAGGGGTCTATCTCTTATGTCACAAGAACAAACTCCTGAAGTCATTGTTAACATGGTAAGCCTTCATTTGCGTGAATTGATTCATGATGTGAATAATGCGCTTTTTGTTGCAAAAGGATTTTTAGAAGAACTGAGTGAGGATACACAGTCTCGTCGGTACATGGACCCGGCTTTTGATCACGAAAACTTTGGAGATATGGTCTCGACAATTAATAGAAATATTGAAAAAATTGATACATCAGTTGGGAAGCTGAGAAAATTTGCTAAAGAAGAGATTTTTGAAAAAACCGGTGTGCCAAAGCCAACATAGTCAAAACTATTTTTTAAAATACTAGCCGTCGGTTTGTTCGGTTCTCGGCGGCTGCGTCGTCCCTCTGAGGAGGGAAAGTGAAAGGAAAAAATAGAAAGGATAATGCTAAAGGCAAGAGTTCAAAAGGAAAGAAATATTTAATTTAGGCAGGCAAAAATAATACCCGAACGACATCATTTTTGGGTTACCCCATTAGGTTTCCTAGCGTGATTAATAGCACGCCTTATACTATACTGCAACACAAAAATAATTTCTTTTTATATTTTAAGTGAATCATTCTCGGTTTTTTCTTTGAAATTATAATAATTTTAAATGTTTATAAATTTAATTGGTGATTTACTTTAAATTTACTTGTATTTAGAGTTACTTATATAATAAGAACACCATAACTATTTAGAATCTCTCATACGTAACATGGCTTCGCGCGCGTTTTGGGCAAGCATACTTTGCGGCGAAAGAGAGATGACTTCTTGGTAGAGTTGTGCTGCTTTAGCCTTGCTATTCAACATCTCAAAAGAAAGTCCTTCTAAAAGTTTTGCATGTGCAAGGTTTGGACTATTGGGATTTTTTTGGTAAAAACTTTGGAGTTCTTGGAGAACATTATTGTATTGTCCAAGCCTTAGCCATGCTTCACTAGAGAGAATAGAGACTCTCCCATCGTCTTGAAAGTTTGGAAAATTCTTTTTGACCAAACTTAAAGTATTAAGCGCTTCTGAATATTGGGCATCTTTCATCTTTTTTTCAGCGCTCGTGAGCATTTGTTGGGGGTTCCCGTCTTTTTCGTTTGGCATTGTTGTTATGGGTTGCATGTTCACTGATTGCAAAGAATTTGTCTTTTCGCTATAGCCGTCTCTACCAGAATTTAAATCAGGAAGCATTGTAACCCCAAGGCTTCCTGGAGGTTTTTTTTCTAGTAAATCAAAATCATCATATACACCAGAACGAAGACCTCTTTTTATAATATCAATATCTCTTTTGTTTGTAATGAGTATCTCATTTAAGCTATTGATGTCGTTTTTTAGGATGGCGATTGATTTTTTTGTCATGAAATTGTCTTGGCTTAGGTCATTCGTTTGTGCATTTAATTTTTTTATTGCATTTTCTAATTCAAAAAGTCGTATTTCATGATCCTTGTTTTGAGTTTCAAGACTATTAAATTTATTATTTGTTTCTACCTTAACGCTTTCAATCAAATTAAGACTTTCCTGAATTTTAACATCTGATTTACTGAGTTCATTTTTAACATCAGATTTAACCTCGTCTTTAACTTCATCTTTAACATCATCTTTGACTTCAGCTCGAGTTTGGGGTTCTGTTACTTTTTTTGGTCTTTTTTTAGGTGTTAAACATGAGGTAATTAAAAATAAAAATAAAATAAAATATAAAAAACTAATCTTACTTTTCATAATCTTGCCTTTTAAATTAATAAGCAATCAAGTTTAAAGAAGTATTAAATACATTTTAAGTAAATTTTTTTAATTATAGGATGAAGAATTTGCATTCACTGAAAGAAATGTAACGATTTTAATATTCACGCAAAAGTAGATGATTAATAATATCAAACAATAAGTTTTTATAATGAGAAGTTTCTAATGCTAAATTATCTTGCTGACAATGGTTGAGCGCATCATGTAATAAACTTATTGCATGTTCCGTATAAGTTTTAGCAAGTGCTCTGGATTTTGTGATTCCTAATAGTCTTACCGCGGTTTGTTTTTGCTGAGTGAGGTCTTTTCCTGCAGTTTTTCCGAGTTGTTGCTCTGTTTGGGTGCTGTCTAGAATGTCGTCGATGATTTGAAAGGAGAGTCCAATTAAAACACCCGATTCTTTTATGTTACTGTGCAACATTTTCCAATTACAAGGAATATGGCTGTTCTCATAACATGCCAAACCAGCCAAAAATCCTAAAGAAAGGCTAGCACCAAGTAGCATCCCAGTTTTATTTTTATGAATAACTTCAAGTTGTTCCCATGTTAAGTCATGCATACCGCTCAAAGATATATCCAGCCATTGCCCAAGTATCATGCCTTTAGTCCCAGAAGCTTCAGCCAAATCCGTTATAAAGTGTGCAAGTGATATTTTATGCTGCAAAGGGGGTAATGGGGTTTTTGCGATGGCTGCAAATGCTTCTGTTAATAATGCATCCCCAACAAGAAGTGCTTTTGCTTCTCCATAAATCTTGTGAGTTGTCGGCATTCCTCTGCGCAAGTCGTCGTTATCCATACAAGGGAGGTCATCGTGTACCAAAGAATAAGTATGAATTTTTTCGAGAGATAGGGCAGAGGGGCGAGCTGTTTCAATTCCCTGGCGTCCAGATAGGGCTCCTGCTGTTAAAAGCGCTAATAGAGGACGAATTCTTTTGCCTCCAGCTTTAAGAGGGTAATGGTAGGCTTTATTGATTTCATTAATAGGATTAATAACTTGTAGAGAAGCTTGAGAAAGAGTATCTTCACCAAGAAGATCGTTTTCTATAAGTTCTTTTAAAGTTTCTAGCGGTAAAAGAAAAGTCATGACGAAATGGCCTTTGTGACGAATGTGGTTTCGTATTTTCCTCAAAGTATTTTTAACTAACATATATTTTAAGAAACCGCTTGCAAAAAAATGTTTTTGTTTGTACGGTCTGCCCGACTGCGTTTTTTTGCGTCTGCATAAAAAGAGAATTAGGAGTTATTAAATGCGCGATATTATTAAACTTATTTGTAGTGGAGATGGCAAGGTTTCTTGCTCAGGTAATAACCTTTATTCAACCACAAAAAATAAAAAAGCGTCTACTAAAAAGCTTGAACTAAAAAAATACTGCAAATTTTGCCGTAAACATACTGTTCATAGGGAAAGCAAATAGATTCTGCTAATCTATTCGCGTAGAAAAGCCGGTTTCTTAATTTTAAGAAACCGGCTTTTTTGTTTTGCTAATATTTTAATCAAAAATATTTTCATTAATTTATAATTTCAAAATTTATTTCATTAATTTTCTTTTTAAAGAGTAAAAAATAAAAAAATTTTATTTTTTAAATTTAATAATTAATAATTATAAAATGTTATAAAAATTATGTTTTGGCATGTAAATTGCTTAAATAATAAATTGAGTGATTTTTTTATTGTTTAAATAAAATTTAAACTTAACAGTAAGTTAGGAAATTTATGGATTCAGAGCAAATAAATAATAATAGAATTTTTGTTCCTGGTGATTTTTTATTAAATGATTTTTTGGGATTTTTTGGGTTTTTTTGTGGAAAGTTCTCTGCTAGTAATAAAGATGAACTTTGCATGATATTAAATGATATTAAATCAAAAATTTTTAATCAAGTTTCAAAAAATAAAGATTTTTTTCTTAATTTTGAAGAAATTTATAATTTATTTGAAACATTTATTATAAAGATTTTTCCTATTGTTAGTTTAAATATAAAAAAAATTGAGAGCATAGAGTTAATTTTTGTTGATTATAGTAAAAAAATTGATTCAGATTTAGAAAAAGACTTCAGAGTATTATTATGCTCTTCTGAATTGTACTTACAATCAATAATTGAGGGTAAAAATAAAGACGTAAAAGTAACTTCCGATAAAGAAAATTTTGAAAATCATGTAAATGTAAATTTATTTGAAATAAATAATCAAATTAAAATTAAACATAATAATAAAATTTATATTATTAAAATGATGTTTTCTTATATTATTTCTGAATTTATTTTTAAAAATAAAGATTTATTTGAAGTAGAGTTTAGAGTAAATAATAAAATTAGAAATTATAGTTTTAATTTTTTAAAAGAAGAAACTGATAAGTTTTTTAAGGTAAGGCTTATTATAAATTCTATTAAGTTGGCATTTGAAGAATATAAGTCAAAACGAGGAGAAGTTATGGCTCTTCAAAAGTTTTCTAATTTTATAGAAAAATATTATGGTGGTTTTAAATTCAAAGAAAATAGAAATGAGAAATTTTTTTATGAATATCATATCGACTACTTGTTTTATATTATTAATACCGAGTTACTAAAAAAAATGTCTGATTACAGAGTATTATCTAATAAATCTCTAGCAGAAGAAGTTTTAATTAAAAGATTAAAGTTATTGAATTATAATGGTGCTAATATATGTAAATTGTTGTATTTTAAAAAATCTACCTTTAGTTTTTTATCTTTATCTATACCCGTTGTTTTTAGCTCTAATTCAAATTGTAATGAATTAAATAATTATATTGAATTTGAAAAAAATAAAAATAAATTTATTGATTATCATACAAAATTTTTATTAAAAAATTATGGTAATGCAAGATTAATGAAAGATTTTAAAACAACAATCGAAAAAAAATTTTATGTTAGTTTAAATCGAGAAAGTTTTTTTTCTGATATTAATAAAAATGGACAATATTATTTTAAAAAATTATATTCTATTCTTTTAATATTTTCTAATGATTACAATAAAAACTGTATTTATCGAGAAGATGAAAAAAGTAATAAAATTTTATCTGAACAAACTAATTCAAGCAAAAATTTAATAAATCATTTTGATCGAAAAAGAAATATTTCGGTATTTCAAAGCTTAAAAATAACTCAAGAATATAAAAAAATTGATAGATTATTTTCCAGTTTTAGAGAAGGAGCTAAAAGAGGTGTTAAAGTTTCTCAGCCAATACAAGTACCAATGCAAATTGCAAAACCAAGCGGTTTTTTAAGTAGTTCTGTAAATAGTATAAAATCTTTGCCGCAAAACTCGCAAAAAAAAGAAAATATTAGTGGTGATTTTTTAAAACAGAAAAATCTAGAGTTACTCAATTCGGTTGTTGCAGAAATTTTTCAAGGTAAAAAATTATATTATCCTAATGATCCTTTAAAAAAAGTAAGAAACTTTCTTAATAATTATAAAATTGTTATATGTATGGTATGTTTAGAAAAAAGATGCTCTCTGTTAGAGGAGGCAAAAATTAATAAATTACGATTGCTATGGGATAATCCTGGTGAGTTTTTAAAAAAAGATAGAGATACTCTAAAAAAATTTTTTGCTTTTGAACTAATTTCTGCTTGGAAAGATAGGTCGCTTTGCTCATTAGAAGATTTTAAAAGAAAGTGTTTAATAATGGTAATTATTTTAGATAAAAAGAAACTGAAAATCAATTTATTTAGGATTGATAATAAATATTATAATATTATTGAAAAATCTTGTGAAAAAATAAAAAGTGTTAATTTTGAAGAATTGCCTAGTAAAAAAGATGTGCGTTTAATAGATATTATTTATTATTTAATAGCCATATTTTTTGAAATTAAATCATAAACCTTGTTTTTTCACCGGAATTTTAACCACAAAAACACTACCTTCATTTGAAGTCGATGAAACAGAAATTTCTCCCCCATGCTGTTTAACAAGCGAATATGTGATTGAAAGCCCTAATCCTGTTCCTTCTCCAACAGTTTTAGTTGTAAAAAATGGTTCAAATATTTTATTTATAACTTTATCATCTATTCCACAGCCAGAGTCTGCAACTTCTATACAGATGAAGTTTTTTTCATCAAATCTTCTAAATTCTATTATCCCGCCATTTTTCATCGCTTGAATTGCATTTGTAATTAAATTTAAAAAAACTTGGCCAATTTGTCCTGGACTCCCTTGTATTAAGTCATTATTTTCATTGTAAATATTCCAAATAACTTTAATGTGTTTTTTTTGCAATAACCCTTTTGCAAGTTTTAATGTTTTTTGAATTTCTGCTAGCAAATGAAATGATTTTTGATCCGTAATTTTATTTTCTTGTCTAGAAAAACTTAATAAATTTTCTACAATTTCTTTGCATTTTTTTGCGGCAATTTCAATTTGCTAAAGATCAGAACGATAAGGAGAATTTTTTTCAATTTCTGATAATATAACTTGAGAAAATGCCAATATTGCTGCAAGAGGGGAGTTGATTTCATGGGCAACGCCTCCAGCTAATTTTCCAATTGCAGCTAGTTTTTCGGTGTGTGAAAGCGCTTTTAATAAATTATCTTCAACAGTAATATCACGATAATGAATAACAAAACGAGTTGCTTCTGGATTTGTGTCACTGAGCATCTTATGAGCTCTTATTGAATAAGTCTTATTTTCAATAAGTTGTGAGGTTATCCACTCAGCATCTTTTTCTTTTAAATTCAGAGTTGTGACTTGACAATGTTGGCAGGGGGCACTGCGATTTGCAAAAACTTCGTAACATTTTTTGCCATTTAAATTATGAAAATTTATCTTAGTAACTCTTGCTTTTATAGCTTTTAAATAGGCTTTGTTTTCTCGAATAATTTGGTAATTGGTATCAATCAAAACAAGAGGATCTTCAATGGTGTCGATCATGGCAAGCCATTGAAGTTTAATTTCCTCGAGAGCGGAATAACTGATCAATTCCGTCATTGCCAATTCTCAAATATTTAATGGTGAATAAGTGGTTGATTTCCAATTGTAGAAACATTTGCAAGAGTAATTGCTTGAGAATTTTTTAATTTTGTTTCGAGTGCATCATTATTTTCCCACGCAATTGCATGCAACAACACAGTATCCATATGATCGACAGGAATAGTTTCAATTTGTTCTAGAACATTTTTGGGTATATCAAGGAGATCTCGTTCGTTTTCTTTAGGAATAATCACTTTTTTTATTCCGCCACGGTGTGCTGCTAAGAGTTTTTCTTTTAAGCCTCCTATTGGCAATACGCGGCCTCGTAATGTGATTTCTCCTGTCATTGCGACTTCGCGGTTAAATGGTTTTTTTGTTAATGCGCTAACCAATGCTGTAGCCATTGTAATTCCGGCGCTTGGTCCATCTTTTGGAATTGCACCTTCTGGGAAATGAACATGAATATCAATTTTTGAGTAGAATTCATCCTCAAGACCTAAAAATGCCCCACGCGAGCGCACATAGGTAAGAGCAGCTTGAGCAGATTCTTGCATCACGTCGCCAAGTTTTCCTGTAATTTTTAAGTTTCCTTTTCCGCTCATTATTGCAACTTCGGTAACCAGTAGATCGCCACCCACTTCTGTGTAGGCGAGTCCTTGCCCTATTCCTATTTCATTGCGGGCTTCTTTTTCTCCAATGCTGTGCTTGCGAGGGCCAAGATATTTTTGCACAAGAGCCGCATCAATGAGCGGTGCTTTAAAGCCTTCAAGATTTTGGAGTTTTGTTTGCGGTTGTTGTTCTACAGCGTCTTTTTCTTTAGGCAATTTGCTTGTTGTCTTTTTGTTATTTTTAAGCAGTTCTCTTGCTATCTTGCGGCAAACACTGGATATTTCTCTTTCTAAACTGCGCACTCCTGCTTCTCTTGTATAAAATCTTACAAGTTCTTCAAGGGCATTGTTTTCAAAATTGAGTTCAGTTTTATCGAGTCCGTTTGCCTTTACTGCTTTTTGAATGAGATGTTGTTGTGCAATATTGATTTTTTCTTGTTCTGTGTAGCCACTTAAATGAATAATTTCCATTCTATCTAATAATGGTTTTGGCACACCATTAAGGCTATTGGCAGTTGCGATAAATAAAATTTGCGAAAGATCGTAATCGAGATCAAGATAATGATCATTAAAGGCATGATTTTGTTCTGGGTCAAGAACCTCAAGCATTGCGCTTGATGGATCGCCTCTAAAGTCTGAACTCATTTTATCAATTTCATCGAGTAGAATAACAGGATTGCCACTTCCTGATTTTTTAATTGCATTTAAAATTTTGCCAGGCATCGCTCCAATATATGTTCTTCTATGACCGCGAATTTCAGCCTCATCACGAACACCACCAAGTGCAATACGAGCAAATGTGCGCCCCGTTGAACGGGCAACACTTTTAGCAAGACTTGTTTTACCAACCCCTGGAGGTCCTACAAGACATAAAATGGGTCCTTTAATTTTATCAGAAAGACTTGTCACTGCGAGGTATTCAAGAATACGTTCCTTTACTTTTTCGAGTCCAAAATGATCTTCGTTAAGAACAGTTTCAGCAAAAATTTGATCTCGAATGACAGGAGAATAATCTGTCCAAGGTAGAGACAATACAGTATCAATGTAATTTCTCACGACGGTCGCTTCGGCACTCATGGGACTCATGGTACGCAGTTTTTTTACTTCTTTTTTTAATTTTTCTTTTGCTTCTTCGCTCAATTTTTTGGTTTTAATTTTGCTTTCAATCTCTGCAATTTCTGTTCTGATGTCATCAGAGTTACCGAGCTCTTTTTGAATTGCGTTCATTTGTTCATTTAAATAATATTCTTTTTGAGTTTTTTCCATTTGGCGTTTAACGCGAGCACGGATTTTTTTCTCAACTCGTAAAATTTCAATTTCTGATTGGATAATGCTGAATATTTCTTCTAATCTTTTTGCAGGGTCAATTGTTTCTAAAATTCTTTGTTTATCCGAAAGTTTTAGATTTGATAATTGAACGACGAGCGTGTCTGCAAGTCTGCTTTCGTCTTCGATGCTAGAAATTGAAAAAACCATTTCTGGCGGAACTTTTTTATTTAATTTTACATATGTATCAAATGCTTGCTTTACAGTTCTGACTAAGGCTTCGTTTTCTGCAGAACGGCCACTTGGCTCTTGAACTTCTGAAATTTCAACGACAAGCATATCATTGGAGTCAATGTATTTGACAATACGACCCCTCTTTTTGCCTTCTACAAGTATTTTAACTGTTCCGTCAGGAAGTCGGAGCAGCTGTAGAATTTGTGCAATTGTTCCAAACTCATATATTTCTTCGGGTAAAGGATCATTTGATTTTGGTTTTTTTTGAGCCGCAAGAAAGATTTCGCGGTTTTTTGCCATGGCATCATCAAGGGCTTTTATACTTTTTTCTCGCCCGACAAACAGAGGAACAACTGTGTGTGGAAAAACAAGTAACTCCCTTAAAGGCAAAAGCGGTAATGTGCGGCTTGTTGCTTTTTTATCAGCCATATTGAGTTACTCCTTTGCGGTCATAATGAATAACAATTGCGAACAGTAACGTATCTTTATAGAATCCTCTATTTAACCATTCTAAGACATTTAACTGGATTAGCAATACCAAAATATTCCAGTTATAAGTTGTTAAACTTTGCAAACAAAACTAACTGCTAAAGGTACTTGTTTCAAGAAGTCAGGAAACTCAGATTCAAACAAAGCATTGCCGATGGCTTCTTGTTCTTTAAGAATTTCGGAAAGTGTTTCGATTTTTATGAGGGGGTTAAAGGGAATTGCGCGCAGCACGACAATTTCTTGTCTTTCCCATACAGATTCGAGGAGAGTTCTGGAAACAAAACTGTTGCCATTTTTTCTTTGTTGTTTTTGCAAATTGATATTTAATTCATTAATAAAATCATTTATTTTTACTATTAAGGGTAGAAATTCTTTCTGTAATTTTGTAAAATTTCTTTTTAATTCAACAGTTTGTTGTGATTTGCTCAAATGATAAATGTTCTTTGCTGATTGTAATTTTACTTTTAAAATTTTTGGGATAAAACGGTAAGTTACAATTCCTGTTTCGGGAATATTGGTCATTTCAAAACTTGGATGGCTATCAATCATTTGTTTAAATAAGAAAGCGTTTTCAATAGCATTATTAATAAGCGCTTCGTATCCTTCACGTCCTATTATTTTTATCGCAAACCAAAGTTTTAAAGAATCAAAACGTCTGCTGCCTTCAATCGAGGTTTTGCCCAAATCACCGCTTCCTTCTCTAATAATATAATTTGCATTATGTTTTATAAGATTTAGGGCATAGGCGTCTTTAAATAACACAGCGCTATTTGACAATGTGAGAAATAAAAATTTGTGACCATCTAAAACAACAGAATCTGCTTTTTCGATTCCTAATAATTTACTTTGGTATTTTTTGCTAAAAAGCAATGCGCCTCCCCACGCAGCATCAACATGAAACCAGATTTTGTATTTTTTTGTTATGGTAGCAAGTTGATTTAAATTATCAATATTTCCGGTTTCAGTGGTTCCAGCTATCCCAATTATCGCAATAATTTTTATTTGTTGTTTTATTAATTTTTTAATTGTGTCGTCTAATTTTCTAATGTCTATATTATTACTATCTCTATGGCAAGGTATTGGTATTACGTTTTTTTCGCCAATACCAAGAATTGCAGCAGCCTTTTTGATTGAGTAATGTCCGCGAGAGCTCACAAGTACAACAGCTTTTTTACAACCACTTTTTTTAAATGCCGTATTAACGCCGTCTTTATGAATACTTGGAAATAATTTATTTCTTGCAACTAACAATGCGGTAATATTACCTATAGTTCCTCCACTACAAAAACTGCCAAGAAAATAATTAGAATCTTCAAAAATTTTTTTGTTTAAAAATTTTTTATTTTTATAAATTAAATTGTGCATCCAGTTAAGTATTTGGCGTTCAACATATGTTGCTGAAAGCGCTGTTTCTATTTTAACTACGTTTTGATTAAGAAAACTTATGATGAGATCGCATAATATTGTAAAATTTGGGCATGCACCTGTCATATGTCCAATATAAAAAGGATGCGAAACTTTAACTGAGTTTTTAACGATATGATTCATTGTTTCAGATAAAACATCAAATAAATCTTTACCTTTTTCAGGAATCAAAAAATCTTGAAATAATTTTGCAATATCATTTGGAGAAATGTATTCATGGAGTTTTTGTCCATCTTTATTTTCGAGAAAATCTACAGCAGCACTTAATGTAAAAGTTGCCCACTTATTAAACTCCTTTTTGTCGGCGTAGGGAAAAAAATATTTTAATATTAAAGAAGAAAGATTCATGTTTATCGCTTGTCCTAATTTATTGTAATCTTCTCTAGTTCAGCCTTTCTTTTCTGGTACTCGCCAATAGAATTTTGTTTTAATAAACTACTGTGAATTTTCTTTTCGGTAAATTGGATCAGATTTTTTTACTGCAAATCTTGCATTATGAGCGAATGAAATGTAAATACAAATTTCCGGGTAATCGGTGTCTTTAATTAACACATGGAGTTTTATATTATGGCAAAGACAAAAAGTTCAATCACAACAGTTCCTACTAGCGCAATCATTGCTGATGTTTCAGCGCGTTTTGATCAGTTACCTAAAAAAATTACGAAAGAAGTTATCTCCGCATTCTTAGAAGCGATTGAAGATAATGTTGCTGGAGGACATAAGGTTCGTATTGATAAAGTTGGAATTTTGACTTGTAAAGATCGTGCAGCACGCAAAGGTCGTAATCCTCAAACAGGCGAAGAAATTAAAATACCTGCTTCAAAGAAAATTAGTTTTCGTGTTGCAAAATCTTTAAAAGAAAGAGTTGGAGTCGCTAAAAAAGCTTCTGCAAAAAAGAAATAATTTAATTATTTCTTTTATTCGTTGTAGTCATCTTCGTGAGTACCTGCCATTACAACCTTACTATCATCTAGGTCAGCATTATTAACAGCCTCTCTTAGTTTCTCGGAAGGATGGAAGGTCACCACTCTACGCGCAGAGATTTCAATACGTTGTCCTGTATGAGGATTTCTCCCTGGACGACTTCTCTTTTCACGTACGACCCATTTTCCAAAACCGGAAATTTTAACTTCTTCACCATTTTCAAGTTTAGATTTAATGGATTCTAAAATACTTTCCACCAAGTTCTTTGCTTCTTGTGAAGAAAACTGAGTCTTGGAACGAATTAATTCGACAATCTTGTCTTTGGTTAGAGTCATAATTACCCTCTTATAGATAGCTAGCAAGAACTTTATAGTTCTATTTTTTCACATTCTTCTGGACAAACACAATCCCCATCAGTGTCAACTTTTCCCCTGTGGTCAATAGCCTTTACGACAAAAAATAGGAAAAAGGAAGCTTTTATTGCTTACCATTTTTTTTTGAAAGATGCACTGGATTGTAAATAAAATTTTAACATGATATTGGTATTGTCTGTATTTTCAGTTTTTTAAAGAACTTAGGAGTCTCCTTAAAATGCAAGAATTCGATCGAAATGCCACAAATAAACCTATCCAAAAAACTTTAAGTGAAAAAAAAAGATTTTTAACTGGTGTAAAGCCAACTGGTGAGGTTCATCTTGGCAATTATTTTGGATCCGTGAAACCTTGTATTGAGCTGTCAAAAGATTCTAAAAATGAAGTTATTTTAATGTGCGTCGATTGGCATGGTTTGACAAATAAGAGAGAAATTGTGAAGCCAGGACAATTGACACACCCTTTGATATCCATTTACCTTGCTCTTGGTTTTGAAATTTCAAAAAACGCAATTATTTTACAAAGTGACTTTAGACAAATTCAAGAAAACGCGTGGTACCTATCCTGTGCAACAGCGGTTGGTCAGTTAGAGCGCTCCCACGCATATAAAGATGCGATTGCAAATGGGAAACAGCCAACTGCAGGTTTGTTTTTTTACCCATCCTTAATGAGCGCCGATATTGTCACTTTTGACAGTCAATATGTTCCTGTTGGTAAGGATCAATCACAGCATCTCGAGTATGCCTCTGATATGGTAAAATTATTTAACAACTTAACTGCAACAGATGTATTTATTGAACCGACGCCTATTATTCAAGACGTACCTTTATTACTAGGTATTGATGGCGATCGGAAAATGAGCAAAAGCTATAATAATACAATACCTATTTTTACAACTAAAAAAGAACTCGAAAAAAAGGTAAAAGAAATTAAAACTGATTCTAAAACCTTAGACGAACCCAAAAACCCAGATGATTGTTTGATTTTTCAAATATTCAAAACGTTTGCGTCAACAGAAGCTATCAACTATATGAAGGATCGATTGGAAAAAGGGTTTGGATATGGCTATGGTCACGCAAAAAAAGATTTTGTTGATGAGCATGAACGTGTGTTTGGAACAAAACGAGAATTGTATGAGTACTACTGCAATCATTATTCCGAGGTTCGCGAATTGTTACAGCCAGGCTACCAAAATGCAAAACGCTATGCGGACTCTGTTACGCAGCGAGCGCGCAATGCTTTAGGTCTTCGCTCTTACCTATAATTATATTAAGCAAGATCAAGCTTTGCCACTCGATGTACTTTTATAGTGTTTGTCGGGAGCATTTGGGTCACAGGGATTCCGCCGGTTATCAGTAACAGATCCCCCTCTTTAACGTAGCCTTCTTTAGCAAGATATTTTGCAATTTCTGAAAAAGCAGTATCAGTATCATAAAAAATATTATTTAAAACGCCTAAAACACCGCGCACTAAACTGAGCTTGCGAACCACATCGGGTCTTGGACTAAATGCAATAACGGGAGTTTGTGGGCGAAATTTTGCGACATAGCGCGCCATACTTCCTGTTAATGTTAAACAAATAATTGCAGTTGCATTCATTTTTTCAGCCAACTCTACAGTTGTTCGTGCAAAAACTTCTGCAGAAGATTCTGCTTCTTGGATAGTTAATGGAATTTGTTCGAGAGGCGCTATTCTTTTACTTTTATCAACGCGATCTAGAATGTTGCGCATTGTTGCAACAGCTAACTCAGGATATTTACCAGAAGCACTTTCTCCAGAAAGCATTGTTGCATCGGCGTGATCAAACACCGCGTTGGCAACATCGCACACTTCTGCTTTGGTTGGTCTTCGATGTTCAATCATAGAATCGAGCATTTGGGTTGCTACAATGACTGGCTTTCCTTTGCTTAAGGCTGTTTCAATAATCTTTTTTTGGTATGCTGCAACATTAGCAAATCCACATTCAACACCTAAGTCACCGCGAGCAACCATAATTCCATCAGAAACATTGCATATTTCATCAATATATTGAACTGCACCAAGCATTTCTACTTTTGTAATAACAGGAATATCAGCGCCTAATGCGCGGAGCATTTGTTTTAACTTTAAAATGTCTGTTGGAGTTTGGACAAATGAAAGTGCGATGTAGTCGACTCCTTGCGCAACGCCAAAAAGAAGATCTTTGATATCTTTTTCAGTGGTCGCAGGGATTGATAGGTGGCATTCAGGAAAATTAACCCCTTTGCGTGATTTTAGATATCCTCCGTGGATCACTTCGCATTCAACATCGGAGCCTTTGATGTCTGTAATTTTCATGGCAAGCAAGCCATCGTCAAGTAAGATTCGTGCTCCAATCTTAACGTCAGTCGACAATTCGCGATAATCAATTGGGATAAAATCGAGTGTTGTTTGTTCTGCTGCATATCTTAGTGTAACGGTTTGGCCTTTTTTTAATTGCAAACCGCCTTCTTTGAGTTTTCCTGTTCTAATTTTAGGGCCTTGGAGATCTTGCAAAATAGCGATAGGAATATTTTTTTCTTTTGAGAATTCGCGAATTGTTGCAATGTTTGCTGCGTGAGTTGCATGTTCTCCATGCGAAAAATTAAGGCGTGCCACATTCATTCCGGCATCAATAAGTTTAGAGATCATGTCTTTAGTGCTCGAAGAGGGGCCCAGAGTACAAACAATTTTTGTATGAGGTAGCTTATTGAGATCCATTTTTTTCCTCTTAATTTTTTTGTGAAAAGTGTATTTTGCTTATAATTTTAGCGATTTTGTTAAGAAGCACGTTGCGTTCTAGAATATTTGATACTGTGACATTGCTTAAGTTCATAATTTTATACATATAAATCCTGGTTATCAAATTATTTTCTGTGTATGCGGAACCTCTGGGAGTGGGTGACTCCAATTATAGAAACATTTACAAGGATATGTTGTATTTCGCAATCAATAGCAAATTTAAGCTTAAACTTTTGCGGAGTGTCATAATTTTTCGTTTGAAGCAACAGATTGATTAAGATGCAACATGCGGTGTGGGTAGTGATGAGACCAAATAATTGCTTCAACATTTGGAATCAGAGAATTGATAATTGGTTTTTCATGCGAAAACAGTAAAGATAAATTTTCATAATTTTTTAAAAATAGCGTGTTATTTTGAATGTTTTCGTTACTAGGATAAAGCAAAAACTCTCCAACTCCAAGAGATATTCCTTGGAGTTTTTTTTCATCTATAATTGCCTCAATTTTGTAATCATGGAAAAAATTTTTGTTATACACAAAACAACTTACATCCCATTTATCAATAATTTTTTCACTTTCAAGTTTGAGTTCGGCAAGATAGTATTTGAACTTTTCATCAAAGGTAAAAAAATGTTTTGTGAAATTCAAATTAGAAAAACAGCGCATAATTGGATCTTTTGAATAGAGTTTGATTTTTGAATTTTTAAACTTTGTAAATGAAAAATTAAAGTCTTTAATTCTATACTTTGAACGATAATTATTTATTAAGGTTTCAAAATTCTTGAGTTCATTAAATGGAACATTAAATTTATTAGTAGTATAATATTTATCATTTTGAATAAAAAACTCTTGTTTTTCTGCATTTACAGAAAGTAATTTTTCTTCTTCAATGATATTGTCGTTTTTTTGTAAAACTACTTTTAAAAAATTATCCATAATTTCTAAATGGTTAATAGATTTTTGAGTATTAAATTGATTTAATTTTGCAATAGTTGTTTGAACATCAGTGCCAGGAAGATAAAGAATAGTTGCTTGCTTTGAAATTAAATGATTATTGTAAAAATCAAAATTATTCCCAGAAATAATAAGTAAGTTATGAGATTTGTTAATATCTTTAATAATTTTTTCAATTAGCTTATAATTTTTTGTTGAGTTAGAGTTAATATTAATTCTGATAAAGTGTGAACTCGTATTTTCAATAATTTGATTAACGTATTCAGGAATGTATCTTAATGATCGGTTCCTTTTAATATTTATTAAAGAATTAGCATATTCAATCTGATTATCTTCTTCAAATTTATGGTTTATATTGATTCTTAAAAAATCGTTATTATTGTCATTAATTAAATTAAAAAGTTTTTTGATTTTATTTTTAAATATATCTTCTGAATCATATGATAATCCAATGTTTATAGGAATTGTTAATGCTTCTAAAGATTTTAAATTATGCTTGTATTCAGTTGATACAGGAAATGTATTAAAATTTATAAATATGTTTTCTTTATTAAAATAATTAATGATATCTTTGTTAATTTTATCTGACTTTAATGTAATAAAAATTGATTTTTTTTCAGGTTGATTTTCTTCAATTCCTTTAAATATTAGTGATCCCGTATTTGTTTGTTTCCAAACGATTTTTAATGATTTTTTATTTTTTTTATTAGGTATTTTTACTTTTGAAATTATATTTCTTTTGATCTCAAAGTTTTCGTTAGTATCATCGTCATAAATAAATGTTATAGTATCAACAGTGTCTATTTTGTTTGTAGCTGACACTGTATTTTCAAATACAAGTAACTTATTAGATATAAGTGATAAACAGTCACAAATTATACTATCTCCAGGAAGTAATATCATGGTTTGATTTTGAATTATAGATTTTTTATCGGTAGTAAGTTTTCTTTTTATATTAAATGAGCTGTCGTTGATTTTATTGATGGCGATAATATTTTTATTAAAGTCTAAGTAATTATTAAAATCAAAATTTTTGTTTTTTTGTTTTTTTTCAAAATTAAACAATTCAAATATGTTTTTGTCATTAACTCTATTGGTAATTTTTAATAGATCAAGATCATTATTTGATAATTTTATTTTAATAAATTCATTAATATTTAACTGTTCAATAGCTTTTTCAGAACTACTAAAGTTAATTAAAAAATAATAAATTCTTTCCTTAAAAAAAATAACTATTGTAAGAGTAATTATGCTTATAAATAAAAATTTTAATAATTTATTGATTCTTTTTCTTTTCATATTTTATCCAAATTAAATAAAAATATTTTTTTAAATGTGTTATTATTTAAAGGAAGATTAATATCATTAATAAAGCTATTTTCAATAAATTTTTCACATAAACTATGCTCAAAACTTATTTTGTTAATTAATATTTCTAAAGGTATTTTGTTTGATTTTTTTTCAAAAATACCACTGTATTGAATATTTCCTTCATTATCATAGCAAATGTATTTTCTTTTTAAATTTAAAGAGGATATAAAATTTAAATTTTGGCTTATTGTTATTCTTTTTTCGACAACTATAGGTGTATTTATTTCATTAATTTTTTCATCTAAAATTTCTTGATATTCAAATTTATTTGAAATTGGAAAATAAAGAATTTGTTTATTAGAAAATTGAGTTATTATTGTTCTTGTAGGCTCAAATTTTTTATCATTTGTAAGTTCAATAATTCTAGAATAAAGTGATTGTGAATCAATAAATATTAAGTTAATTTTTATTTTGTTGCTTTCTATTGTTTCGTTAAATTTTTCGATTATCTTTAAAATATCAAATGATTTTTCATCTTCGTCAATAAATGATAGAAATATTTTTTTGTTACTATTGATATTTGTGGCTCTATATAAGTCATGTAAAATATTGTCATTAAAGTTGGAGTAATTTTTTAAACATAAAACTTTTGGAAAGTTATTTAAAATAAAATTGTTTGGAATAAAAATAAAAAAATAGTTAAGAGCTTTTATTTTTAGATATGTAAACATAGAATTTAGATCGTTATCGCATACTATTCCATTGTCAAAATTTTTAATTATTCCACCTAAACTAGATGGTTTAGCAATATTGCTTGTATATATATAGTATTTGGTATTTTTATATTTTTTTATAAAACTATTTAAGTAATCAATGGTTGAGTTGTTTGGTAAATCATTTCTTATGCCACTTTCAAATGGATATAATCCTGTTAAAAAAGAAGTCATATTGCTTAAATTATTATTTGATACTAATGAAATTGTTGTTTCTTTTGTTTTAAATTTATCTAGTATATATTTAAAATATTCATTATTTTTAAGATCCTTGATCTTTTTTTCATTATAGTTAAGTAGTATGAAATTGATATCAATATTTTCAATATTATTTTTTGTTTCTTCTCTAAAACTTCTGATACTTTTAAAATCATAAAATAAATAGATTATAAAAATAAGAAATATAAAAGATATTCTCACTCTTTGCGATACTTTATTTTTATTTAATGATATGTATAATAGAATTAATGATAAAAAAATAAATAATAATAATAATATATTGTAAAATTTTGCTAACTCAATGAGCCACCCTGTTTTATATTCCTCGTCTCCAAAAAAAAATCCATCTTTTTCAGCTGTTATAAAAAAAATGATAGTAGTAATAAAACTAAAAAATCGTTGAACTTTTAATTGCGATTTGATTAAAATAATACCTGCGCAAAATCTAATAATAGATGCAGATGTTATAAGTGAAAAAAATACTAAGGCGGATAGATAAAAAATTTGTAATAGACTTAAGTTTACGGCATTTTCTATTAATATATTTTTTGGTAAGTAATAAGATAAATTTTTTTCCCAATTTAAAATCAATGATGATGTTTTGATCCCTGTGTAAACAAAAAGAGCAGGAATAATAAAATAAAAATATTTTATATCTATTGAAAACTTTGAAATATTTGAAATCATTAAATTTGAAAAGCTATTTTTAGACATAATTATTCTCTATATATTAATAAATCCTCTACAGATTTAATAAATTTTTGAGCTTCTTCTTGCGAATTAAACAGCATAGACTTAAGTGTTTTAAAAGAACCTTCTGAACTTGACTCAAAAAAATGCGTCCAAGAATCTGTACCCAAAATTAAGTTAATAGGGAGATCCTTATAGTTGTACTCATATCCAGGAGAAGTCCATTTAAAATCATTTCTATGGTTTGTAATACAATAATATAAGAAACTCAATCCTAATGCAAATAAATTAACATTATCTGGATTTTCAATGTGAAATTGTATCCCATTGCAAATTGCACCCATGTGTTTATTGAAGGTTGGTCTAAAATTGTGTTGTCTTATTGCAAAATTATTATCAATTTTTGGATTATATAAGTAAGTTTCTTTATTATTATTTAAAAATTCTATACATTTTTTAGAGTCAAGCCATGGCGCTCCAATAAGTTGAAATGGAATTGTAGAGCCTCTTCCTTCGCTAATGTTTGTTCCTTCAAGTAACACAAATGCCGGAAAAAAATATGCTGATTCCCAGCATGGGATATTTGGTGATGGCATTGTCCATTTGGTAGTTTTGAGAGCGGCAATAGATAATTTACGTGTTAAATTTTTTACTGGTACAACTTTATAGTCAACTTTTAGTTTGTCTTGTTTTATAAAATAATATCCCAGTTCCCCTAAAGACAATCCATGTCTCATTGGAATATCATACCAACCTACAAAACTATGCCATTTTGTTTCGAGTTTGTTGCCTTCGACAAAAATCCAGTTTCCTTTTGTATCTTTATTGCATAATCCTAGAGGGTTTATACGGTCAAGAACGACAACTTTTTTATTGTATTGCGCAGCAGATCGCAAACATGCCGCTAAGGTAAGCATGTAAGTATAAACACGACATCCAATATCTTGTAAATCAATAATAAAAGTATCTACAAGATCTATTTGTTGCTTTGTTGGTGCACGAGTATTTGAATACAAACTAAACAGTGGAACAGAATTTCCGTCTTTAAATTTATAAATATCATCTTGCGTTTCTTTCATGTTATCTTGTTCTGTTTGATAATAACCATGTTGAGGACCAAAAACACAACTTACAGAACTTCCTTGTGCAAATTTTGCCGCTTCATAAATAATATCTGTTGAAGGAACAAATTGAGAATTGACAGAGGTTTGATTTGCGACAACTCCAATTCTTCCACAATGATTTAGTATGTTACTATTTTGGGAAATCTCATCAATTGCTGGTTTCATTTAATCCTCATTGAGTAAATTTTTTGGTTTAAATTAAATGTGAATCGTCTATTTTATTGCTATATGCAATCGTTGCCCAGTTAAGTCATGCTGAGTTTCTCCGATTTAAAATTTAATCCTTGTTTATGATGACATAATAAATTTGAAAAACAAATTTAATTGTCGCCGTACTAAGAACCTAAATCTTTTACGCTGATTTTTAAACGAGGAATATGGCGGTCAGGATGACTGCTAATCCCTTCGGGGAAATTATTGTTTCATGGAGGAAACAGATTATGGGTTTACGAATTCAAACCAATATACAATCTCTAAACTCACAAAGATCACTCGCTATTTCAACTTCTGCAAATGATCTATCTATGGAAAAACTCAGTTCTGGTTACAGAATCAACAAGTCATCAGATGATGCAGCTGGTCTTGCAATTAGTGAGAAACTAAAAGCAGACATCAGAGGTTTAAATATGGCAAAAAGAAATGCTAATGATGGTATTTCAATGGTACAAGTTGCCGAAGGTGGGATGAACGAAATAACTAACATTTTAAGTCGTTTAAGAGAACTTTCTGTGCAAGGTGCATCTGATACAATAGGTAACAATGAGCGTAATTTTATTAATAAAGAATATACAGCTTTAAAAGATGAAATTGATCGTATTACAAATTCTACAGAGTATAATGGGAGCTTGTTACTAATTGGCCAAAATGCTGCCAAAAAGATACCTGATGAAAAAATGTTAAATCGGGTTAATACACCTCCTTTTGAAATTCAAGTTGGTAAAAACTGGTATGAAGGAGTTGACGCAATTGGTATAAAAGATCCATTTGGTAGAAATCCAGTCAATATCTTTCGAGTAAAGTTTGATCAAATTGATACAAGTACTGTGGGTTTAAAATTAGGTCGTGGTAACGACGATAGTAAGGATTCCATAGGTGTTTACGTTGAAGGTGTAAAAGACTCAACAGTTTCAAAAAATAGAGCGCAACGATCGATTGCGAAACTTGATGATGCAATCAATAACATAGCAGGCTTTCGCGCAGATCTTGGTGCAATTCAAAGTCGTTTAGGATCTACTGTTGCTAACTTATCGATTATGAGTGAAAATTTTTCTGCTGCAAATAGTCGTATACGTGATACAGATTTTGCTGAAGAAACGACACGGTATGCTCAAAGTAATATTCTTAAACAAGCAGGTGTTGCTGTGTTGTCGCAAGCAAATCAATCTCCAGGAGCTGCGTTACGTTTGTTAGGTTAATTTGTTTGTATTTAAATAATATTTCAGATATTAACTTAATTATGTAAGTTAATATCTTTTTTATTTTATAATTTATCAATTTAAATTTAATTTAAGGATTTTTTAAATGATGAATGAATTTAAAAAACAAAAAATAGCTAAGTACTTTTCTAAGAAATTTGATAAACTATCTCAAATGGGTGGAGACATACGTAGAATATTTATGTTAGGTCAAAAATTAAAAGAAACAAATCTAGATCTTAATTTAATTGATCTTTCTTTAGGAAATCCTGATTTAGAACCCCCCCAAGAGTTAAAAAAAATTTTAACAGAGTTAGTAAGTAGTAAAGAAAAAGGCAATCACAGATATATGGATGCAGCAGGGCTCATGGAGGTCAGACAATTTTTAGCGAATCGATTATCGCAATCAGAAGGAATAGATGTTTCGCCTGATTCTGTTTATTTAAGTGTTGGAGCTGCGGGTGCTTTGCAAATTTTATTTAGAACTTTTTTGGATCCTAATGATGAGGTCATAATTTTTGCTCCTTACTTTCCTGAGTATATTCCTTATACTCACAACTTTGGAGCAAAACCTATTATTGTAAAAAGTAATTCTTTTCATAATCCTATATTAAAAGATTTTGAAAAAAAAATTTCTCATAAAACAAAATTAATTGTTTTAAATAGTCCGAATAACCCTGCTGGAATTGCTTATCAAGAAGAGGTATTGCAAAAAATTATTGACATTCTTAAATTGCGCCTTAAGAAATATAACCAAGTTATTCAAATAATTTCTGATGAACCTTATTATCGTATTGTTTATGATTCGAAAAGTTCTTATTCTTTGCTCAAAAATTACCCATTTACTTGGATTGTTCGTTCTTTTTCAAAGGATTTGGGATTGGCAGGTGAAAGAATTGGGTTTATTGCATGGAAAAATGATAAATTTGCATTTGATCTTTCTCAAGCGTTGAGAAACTCTTCACGAGTACTTGGTTTTGTCAGCGCTCCTCGATTGATGCAGCGTCTTATTCCTTATGCCTACGACTTTAAAGTCGATGTCGCAGTGTATCAAAAACGAGTGTTGTCTTTTATTAAAATTTTAGAAGAATGTGGGGTGAAAACTCAAACCCCCGATGCGGGTTTTTTTGTTTTTCCTAAATCTCCGCAAAAAGATGATAGACAGTTTTGTGAAGAACTTGTGCATGCCGGAGTTTTATGTGTTCCAGGGAGTGCATTTGGATGTCCTGGATATTTTAGAGCGTCTTTGACCCAAGGGCAAGAACACATAGAAGACGCAGCAAGACGGATAGTTCGTTTGTGTAATAAATTGATATAATAGAGTAATTTTTTAGGAATAATTTTTTACTACTTTTTCTTGACTTATCAATTAAAAACACATACCTATTGGTTTAGTTTATAGCCTCGATTTGGCTGTGCTGATTGCGGTGGGGAAATACCGGATCCCATTCCGAACTCCGAAGTCAAGCCTACCAGCGGCAATGGTACTGCACCTTTAGGTGTGGAAGAGTAGCTCTGTGCAGCCTTAATTTTATTTAAACCTCCTAGATGATAGGGGGTTTTTTTATTTCATTGCCAGAACAAAATTTTTAATATCTTCAAGAACCTTATTTCTAATGCAATGTGCTTCCATTAAAACTTCATGTTTAGCGTGATTTACTAAAATTAAATTGCAGTTTGATAATTTTTTGCAAAATGCCGTTTGAGCATCGTTGACAACAACGGTGTCCTTTTCTGCTTGCAAAATAAGAATTGGGGTTTTTATTTCGTTTTTTGTTTTTCTTATTTTCTTAGAAAATAGTATTGCTTGCTGCATCCAGCCAAACGTAGGCCCACCTAGCTGCATTTCTTCGAGATCATGAATATGATTCCGCCACGCAGTATACCGACCTTTAGAATTGGTCACATCATTGCCTTCAAATGGTCGAAATGGAATACAATCAGTTTGTCCAAAAACATAATTTTTGCTCCTACCTAAAAGGCACATGAGATGTGATAAATAAAGTACTGGCAGTTCAAGTAAACGAGTTGGTCCAAGAACAATTTCAAGCATTGGTGCGCTTAGAACAAGGCTTCTGGGTGTTATTTTTTGGTTTAATAAAGCTAAAAGGCTGATAGCACCTCCCATAGAATGCGCAATAATATGTACAGGCAATACGGGGTTGTCGTGACGAGATACATAATCAAAAAACTGACTTAAATCGTTGATATAATGTTCAAATTTGTCAACGTACCCTCTTTTAGATTGTTCAGAAAATCGTTCAGAAAAACCTTGTCCTCGGTGATCGAAGCAATAAACTGAAAAGCCCATTTCAAATAAATTCATAATAAATTCTGCATATTTTAAATGAGACTCATTGTATCCAGTGGTTAATAAAAATTTTCCTTTTGGCGTGCTATGAATAAAAATTCTTGCAGAAATTGAAATATTATTAGCACCTTGAAATTTGTATTCTTGACCTTGAGAAGAGTAAAAGGGGAGATAAATATTTTGATATTTATTTATATAATTTAAAACATTTGTGTCATTATTTTCATGCTCAAGTTGTTCAAAAATTGAGTTTTGATTTTTCATTGTTTTTTTAGTCCATCAATTAACGGTTTGTATGTATAAAAAATTTACGAGGATCTGAGTATTTGCTAATGTAAGTTCTATAAATATAAAAATCTGCAAAAGTAGTCGCACCTTTTGTTGAATTTTTGTTGAGAGCCTTGTAGCTTTCAATATACTTTAAATAAACTTCCTTAATTTTTTTATATTCGTCGCCAGTTGGATCAAAACTTCCCATAAAACTTCTTTCTTAATCAGGGCTCTGTTACGATCTTATTGTTCTATTAGTCACTCGGCAAGTTTTGCATTGAAGATAAGTGATTTTTGAATTTTTAGCTCTATTTTTATAGTGTTTCTGTATTAATTTAAATATTTTAAAAAAAATCAATAAATATCAATACTTAAATGTATTGATATTTTTTAAAATATTTATTCAATTTTAGAAACAGTCTAGCGATAAGTGGTTTAAAGAGTGGGGTCGCGATAAGATTCATGAGTAAAAAAATTAATTCAATAAAATTAAAATGTAATAAAGGTTATACAACAACAGGGGTTTTGATTATAATTTCAATTCTAGCCGTGTTATCAATTATTGTGATTCCTAAAGTGAGTATTTTTAAAGCAAAGGGTCAGCAATCCGAATCAAGAATTAATTTATTCCGTGTTTATAAACTTATGTATGCTTATAAGCTTGAAAATGGTGGATTTATTAATACTAAAAATAAAGTTATAGCGGTGTCTAATGTAACAGAATTGTCTCCATATATTAAAGATGAGCTTGTTTATTTAAAAAATAATCATGAAAAAATGTTTTTAGTCAGCGATCCTCATCGATTTGCGATTGCATTTGTTCGTGTTTTAAATAACGGAAATTATGATATACAAAGAGTTAATTCAAAAAAAATATTTTGCTATATGTTTAATGGTATCGAAGATGGTAGTGAAAAATGTGCTGAATCTCAAATTTACCCACCACAATCATCAAAAGAAGATATGGAACAAGCACAAAAATTAAAATTGTTGAAAGATGATTAAATAAAAAATTTTTATTATTGCTATTTATAAAAAAAATTATATTAAAATCGTTTGTTTTTTTTTATATTTTAACTTATAATTTTAGATAGTCCTAGAACTGTAAAAAAATAGCCTTATTAAGGAATTAAAATAAGTGATGATAAATTTATATATTATTTTATTTTTTACTTGTTTAATATTTAGAATTTTTTTTGGATACTATTTTCAATACACTCAAGATGAAGGACGGTTGTGGCAGCTTGGGTTTTATACATTTAAAAATATGGAACCTATAAACCATGGTATGCCAGTTGTCTATTCAAACTCTTTAATTCCTGGTTATTTTCAATCTCTATTTGTAAGTTTTCCAATGTTTATTTCAACATCTCCTTTTTCGATGATAGTTTATATTCAATTTTTAAATTTAATATTTTGTGTTTTTTTGTATTTTTGGATTGCTTTTTTATTTAAACAATTTAAAAATATTTACGTTTTTGCCTTTATTGTTTTTTCTCCTTGGAATATCTATGGCTCCCAAGCATGGAATGCTGCTCTTATGCCCTTTTTTTCTTTATTTATTGTTTTGGGTTTAACGTTAGTTTTTTCTAAAAAATATGTAAATTTTGGAGTTTTTTTGTGTTTATCAATACCTCTCTTGGCTCTACAAATTAACTTACAATTTATGACATTAATTGTTCTATTGATTTTTTTATACGTATTTGGTTTTATGCCAAAACCAAAATTCTTATTAGGGGCTGTCCAACATAGAATTTAGAAGAAGTTGACAGAATATAAAAGAAGGTGTTCAATTATTTTCGCAAAAAATACAAAGGAACACCAGATG
>QOVW01000026.1 GCA_003339605.1 Spirobacillus cienkowskii
TTGCAACGCGCTATGAAAAACTTGCTCGTAACTTTAGAGCCATGCTCTTTTTAGCGTGCACATTTATCTGGATTAAACTCAAATGAGGACACGCCCTATTAAGACAATTTTTTTAATAAAATTTTTTATACAATATATATTAATTTTTTTAAAAATATTATAGAATAATAGTTTATCAGTATATTTATTTATATCAATTAAATTTAAGGAGAAATATGAAAGAAGACTCTATTATAATAAAGTCAAAAAGATTATATTTAAGGCATTTAGTTATAGAAGATGCCGAACATATTTTTAACTATGCTAAAAATATTAATGTTTCAAAATTTGTAACATGGGATAGCCATGTTACAATAAAAGATAGCATTAAATTTGTTAAAAGTATTTTAAAAATTTACAAAATTTTTCCTATAAGTAACTTAGGAATAGTTATAAACGAAAATTTTAATGAAACAGTTATTGGCACTATTGGTTTATTACAAAAACAACGTATGTCATTAAACACATACGAGCTTGGTTTCGCAATTAACGAAAATTACTGGGGAAAAGGCTATGCTTATGAAGCCGCAATTTCTTTATTAAAGCATTGTTTTGATAATTATATTATACAAAGAGTTGAAGCAACATGTATGATTGAAAATAAAAAAAGCTATAAACTCATGGAAAAAATTGGTATGAAACGAGAAGGAATTCTAAGAAACTATGTATTTAAAAATAATTATTACTATGATAGCTATATGTATTCAATATTAAAACATGAATGGGATAATTTTTTATAATAAAAAAACAGCTAAAGTTAATAATATTTTTTACCGATAGTTATATTATTATGTTTATTTAAGGCTTTGGCAATGAAAGTATATTTTAAAAACATTTTATTAATAATAACTCTTACTACAATATTAACATGTAGTCCAAAAATCAGTGAAACTTTTGAAGTTAAAAACACTTTTTCAGAAGAAAAATTCTCATTTAGTTTTGATAAATTAAATGAACCTTTAACTTATGATGAGAAAATAAAATTAGTAGAAAATTTAAAAACCTTAAAGGATAAGATAATTAGTGATTATAAAAAAATAGATGAATTCAAAGATTTTTTCAGTATAACCCCTTCTATTACCTTAAATGAAACATATAGTTTTATGAGAAATAACAAAAAAATAAACAATAATTATGATAAAAATCGGAACATTAACATAATTTTAGTTCAAGATCAATATTCTGAAATTAATAAAATTATTATTTTGTTATCTCAAAACAATAATGAAAGATCAATTATTAACGAAAAAATAGCCGACTTACAATCGACAATAAAATCATATCACGAAAATTATATTGATTTATTTAATATAATTGAAAATAGCCTGAAAAATATTTCATGCGATACAAAAAACATAAATTGTACTAAAACAAAAATATTAGAAGGAATTCATAATGATGATGAAACAATTTCTGGTATTAATGAATTAAAAAACAATATTGAACGAACTCAAATTTTTGCAGAAAACATACTAAACTAAATTATTTGGGATCATATTTTTTGGATAATCAGTGATTCTTGAAAAAGGACCTTGATAAATTGCAAAAATTTGAAAAATTTCTGTTGAATTCATATTTTCTTTATTAATAATATCAGATTCACGAATAATTATAATTCTATGAGAATTTTTATCAGTAATAATTAATAAACCCTCAAACCAAAACAATCCCGAAGGTTCATTTAGTTTTTCTGATAAAATAATTGTTCCCATATAATCTTTACCAATTGAATAACTTCTTAGCGCATTATTATACGAATCTAAAATATAAAGATTTTGTGATTGAGAACTCCATGCACAACTTAATGGATACTGCATTTTTGCCTCAGCACCCAGTCCATCAACAAAACCAGAATCAAAAAGTCCACTACTCACTAAACTCATAATCATGGTCTTACCAGTATCATTCCAATTTTTAACTAACAGTCTAACTGAACTCGAATTACTATCCGTAAAAGCCAGAACTGTGTCAGAAATTGCTGAAATACCGGTAGGCTGGGCAAGACATGCAAATGCTGCAGGTCCATCTAATACATCTTCTTTCCCCGCACCGGCCAAATGAATTACAGCATCATCTTTGGGAACATACAAAACGATTTGATGACTTCCAGAACATGTGATCGCTAAATTATTACCCCAAACACAAACATCAGTCGGAGAACTTAAAGGAGCTAATTTTGCATCATATTCCGCACGCGACTCAAAAATGCTGTGCTCACCCTTTCCTGCAAGAACCCGAAATTTTTTATGTTTATTAGGATTTAAATCAAAAGCAACCACTCGGTTATGACCAGTGTCACACACAACCAATTCCTCTTTCCAAATACAACACCCCAAAGGCGATAATAAATCACATTCTCCAAAAAAAGTAACAAAATTTCCTTCATGATTTAATTGAACAACTCTATTATTATAAGTATCAGTTACAAAATAAAACAAAGAATTTTCTATTTTTGAAGCAACTGTCTTAGTAGGATAACGAAACATAAATTTGTCATCATATTTTTCAGAATTTATTAATCCAATTTCAGGGAAATTTTTATCCTGAAATAACTGATTAATTTGTTCTAACAAAATATCAAATTTATACTCTCCTGTTATAGAAAAAAAGATACTGCCATCACAATCAATTAAAACAAAAGCGGGTGTATTTTTTAAAGCAAAGTTTTTCCAAATACTCATTTTCTCATCAACTACAACAGAGTGCTCAATTTTTAAACGGATACAAGCTTCTTTAATATTAATAAAATTAAATTCATGTTGAAATTTTGGTTGATGAATACTAATAATAGCCAAACCTCTTTTAGTAAATTCATTTTCAATTTTTTTTAGTTCTTCAATAATATTAATAGAATTTACACTAGAAAAAGTCCAAAAACATAAAAGTATTGGTTGTCCCTTTAATGATTCTAAACTTAAAGGAAAAGAAGTATTAATCCACTTAGAGTGATCAGGAAATTCTGGAGCAATTACGGGCATTATCACACCTGTTTAAAAAATAAATTAAAAAATATTTATTTTGCCTTAAATTGTTTTAAAACAATCTTTATTAAATCATAATTCATTTTTAACCCAGAAGTCTTCCCTTTTCTAATTGTTAGAAAAATTTTTGGCAAAAAAATGACAAACATTATCAAACCAATAAAAAGCGTTAAAAACAGAAAAATTAATAAAAACGGCAGAAAAATTAAAAACTTAATTAAAGATGGTTTTTTAAATTTTATATTTTTATAACTTATAAAATTATCATCAAATCTCTTGAAATTATAATATTTAGTGTCTTCTTGGTACTGAATTTCTTGTACTAATTGAGCATTACCATCAATTTCATCGAATTTTTCATCATGCTTTTTAACTTCAGATACAAATTCAACATCAATGACTTCATCTGAATTAAATATTTTTTTATCTTTCAAATATAATTCCTTTCATTGTTCAACGCATCAATTATTAAATATTTTTAAATAACTATCAACGCCAAATGTTTTTTGTATTATTTTAGAATTCCAAAATATTTCTGATCTTGAATTCCAAACCCAAAGCCCATTATTTAACACGCAAATATTATTTGCTAACTCTTTTACAAATAGCAAATTATGTGTTGCTATAAAAACAATAGAATTATTTTGACATGCAATCTTTTTAATTTTGTGAATTAAAGTGTTCTTACATGAGATATCTAAATCATTTTCGGGCTCATCCAAAAAGATTATCTTTGATTTATAGGCCCATATTCTTGCTAATTGCACCATTTTCCACTCACCCCCACTTAGTTGGATAAGTTCTCTTTTTTCTAAGTGAGACAACCCAAAATCACTTAAAACCCGAAAATAGTCAATCTCTTTTTTATTATAAGACAAAGTTTTATTATTCAAAAAATCTTCATTTAAATAGAGAAATTCCTTAACATTAAAATTTTCTGGTCTAGGTAAATTTTGAGGTAGCCAAGAAATATGAGTATTATTTAAAAAATTCTTAACATTTTGATTATTTAAAGTTAAATTTCCATAATAATTTCTTAATATACCTGAACACAATTTTAATAACGTACTTTTACCAGAACCATTTTTTCCTATTAAGCATATAATATCTCCAGATTTAAATAAGAAATTAACATTTCTTACTAACACATCACCAAAATTAGTAATATACGCCAAATTTTCAGCTTTAATTTCAAAATAATTCATATTTTGAACCTTTTAAATAAAATATATGAAAGTAAAGGTGCTCCCAAAATTGCAGTAAATATACCTATAGATAATTGTGCAGGAGAAAATAATGTTCTAGAAAGTGTATCAGCATTTATTAAAACAATCGCACCTAAAATCATACTCAAAATCACTTCAAATTGTGATGAAAATCTATGTATTCTTTTTATAATATGAGGTATTATTAATCCTATAAAAGCGATTGATCCAGATAAAACTATAACTATAGAAATAATTATACAAATTAAAAAAATTATTTTTTTTCTTAAATGAGTTGGATCTACACCAATAGATTTTGCAAATTCGTCTCCAAATAAAAGAATATCCAAATATTTTACATAATTTAATAATTTATATATTATAAAACTAACTATAATATAACAAAAAATTAGCTGTATACTTGAACATTGCTGAATATTTCCAATAAGATAATTTTGAATCTCTAATAATTGACTTGGCTTTGCGACAGTAAAAATAATTAATAATAAAGAAGAGAAAAATGAATTTAAAATTATACCTATAATTATATATGTAAATTCATCTTGAACGTTTAAAATCTTTTTGCGCATATAAAATATAATTAAAAAAGAAAACACACAGCCAACAAATGCAAAAATTGGTTGAATTGGAAATACGTTAAATAACGAACTATAATAAATAGGAATTAAAGGATAAACCATTAAAAAAAGAGCAGAAAAAAATGTCCCTCCAGATGAAACACCAAGAATAAAAGGATCAGCTAATGGATTTCTTAATAATTTTTGTAAAATATAGCCACAAAGAGGAAGAGTTGCTCCAACCAGAACAACTTGCATAAGATTAATAACTCTTAATTTTAAAATTTTACCAAACAATTCATGCGATTCAATATATAAATTAAAAAAACTTTTAAAATTAATTGAGCCAAAATACAAATTAAACATACATGATAACATAAAAATTATAAAATATATAAAAAATACATTTTTTGAAAAACTACTTTTCAATTTTTAAACTCTCTAGAAATTTAATTCCTTCAACAATACGAGGTCCTGGTCTTACAAGAATATCTTTTGGTACAATAATTAGCTTAATTGATCTTGCTTTTTCCCCAAATATTTTTTCAATATTTATTTTTTGAAAATTTACACTTTCTTGATAAGTTTTACCATCCAAAGTACCTGCTAAAATAATATTAGGATCATGATTTAATAAAAATTCATTTGTAATTTTTGGATATTTAATCAAACTTCTAGCTACAATATTTTTAAAACCAGCTTGTTTAAATAAATCACCTAACCATGTGTTATCGCTAAATGAGTACACAGGATTAAATTGTAAAGCAAACAAAAAACTCAAATTATTTTTTGAGGATTTTAAATTATTATAACTTTTTAAAATTGATTCAGAAATAAGATTAGCTTTTTCTTTTTTTTCTAAATAACTTCCTAATTTTATTATTTCTGCAGCCAAATCATAAATACTATCTGCTTTAAAATATATAACTTTTATTCCTAAACTGTTTAATGTATTTAATTTGTCTTTTGGATTTCCTTCGGTAGCAAGAACAATATTTGCTTTTAGAGCTAGAATTTTTTCGATGTTTGGTGCGTTAAAATTTCCGATTTTTTCAATTTTATTTGCTTCTTCCGGATAGTCACATAAAAAAGTATTTCCAACCAAATTATCGCCTAACCCTAAAGCATAAACTATTTCTGTTAAGTTTGGAGCTAAAGAAACAATTTTATAATCACTTTTTGAAAAACTCAATTCTACAAAAATAAAATTAGATAAAAATAATAAAAAATAAAGTATATTTTTCATTTCATCAGACCAGATGCTATAATTCTATCTTTAATCTTTTTTATAACACGAGCTTCTAATTGTCTTGCTCTCTCTCTCGTGATTCCATATTTATCTCCTACATCTTGCAAAGTTATAGGCTCATCTGACATAATTCTATTATGAAAAATATAGGCATCTCTTTCATTTAAATCTTTTTCAATAATAGACATTTCTTTACGAAGTATTTTTAAGAGCTGTTCTCTTTCTAATGCGGATGACACATCCTCTGTCTCAGAAAAAAGCAAATCAACTTGTCGCGAATCTCCGTCTTCATTAACTTTAGAGTCTAAAGATACATCGCTTTTAGTAAGACGTTGCTGCATTTCAAGAACATCTTGTGGTTGAACTCCAATTTTTTCTGCTAAAAGATTTGCATCAAATTTTTGTGTTAAAGCATAAAGCTTTTCTGCTTCACCCCTTAATCTAAAAAATAATTTTCTTTGAGCATCCGTTGTTCCCATTCTCACAAGACTTTTATTATCCATTAAAAATTTTAAAATATAAGCTCTAATCCACCATGCACTGTAGGTAGAAAGTTTGACACCCCTATATGGATTAAAACGATTAACAGCTTGAACAAGACCTGCATTACCTTCTTGAATTAAGTCTAAAATTTGAGAATACGCCCTTCGATATTCCATGGCAATCTTTACAACTAATCTTAAATTTGAAGTAACAAGCCTGTTTCTTGCTTCGATATTTTGATTTTCATAAGCTTTAATTGCGACTTCACGCTCTTCTTCACGGCTCATCAAAGGATATTTTCTCAATTCAGCCAAATACCTTTGTAAAGCGTTTGTTGTCACTAAGCCTTTTTCTTGAACATCAAGTTCGAGACTTTCTTCTAATTCGTCTTCTTCACTTTCTTCTTCTTGCTCTCTTAAACCTGGTAAAATATCGCTATCATCCAATACCACCTCGGCTTCGGCATTGAATTCATTTTCAACATCAATAACGTCATTGTCATATTTCTCCTGAGCAGAGTGAGAATAGTCGTCATCGTCAAGCACCTCAGCATCCAACAGACTATCATCATTATTTTTTTCCAAGTCCTTAATTTTTTGATATGATTTTGGAAACTTTTTAGACTTATGAACAGAAATGCGAACGAAAGACTTCTTTTTTCGTTTATTTGTCTCTGACGTTTGCTTTTCTTCATTAGCTGGCACAATCTCTTTGTTACGAGTCATAGGACTTACTCCCTGAAAAGGAATCTAAAATGCTTAGAGTAGGGATCATTTCAAACCCTTTTGCAAAAATCATAAAACTCAATCCTGAATACAACACTCGACTTTGGTATGCATTAGCAAACAATGGTCTATTAGAGGTCACTCGCTCTAAAGAACAATTAGAGCAAGTTTGCCAAGAGTTTAGCGAACGAAAAATAAACCTTGTGGGAATCGTTGGCGGTGATGGTAGTATAAGTTTGGCTCTTTGCGCTTTATACAAAGCATATGGTCCTTCTAAACTTCCAAAAATTCTTTTACTCAAAGGCGGGACAATCAACTTTTTAGCAAAAAATCTTGGCATAAAACCTGAGGCTCAAATATGTTTAGAAGATTCTTTAAATCTCATCAATAGAAAACGATCCATGAATGAAATTATTCTGAGTACCTTGCATGTCAATGGCCGTTTAGGATTTATATTTGCAAATGGAATAGCCACAACTTTTCTCGAAGAATTTTACAAAGACAAAAACAGTACTTTTGGTGCAGCAATAAAAGTTCTAGGTTACCTCACCGACGGCGCCACAAAAGGTAAATTCAATGGATCGTTTTCTCGTCTTGTAAAACAGCAAAAAATGGAAATTCAAACATTTCCTGCGTCAATATGGCAATCTAGTACCAATCATTTTAAAATTCCAGAAGAATTTAGTATTGTTCTCGCTTCGACTGTAAAAAACTTACCCCTAACCTCCGGTTTTTTTAGGAAAGTTGTCTATGGCGACAAGAGTGCAGAAATGATAGCAGTTTCAGAAAAAGGCAAAAACTTAGTCAAAGGGGTCTGCAAATCATTACTAGGAGGCAATATCTATTCATTTCCAAAGGTCAATTCCACTAAATTTCAAAAAGCTAGTATTACTTGCAAAGAAAATAGCCTTTATTCCTTAGATGGTGATCTTATTTACTCTAAAGATAGCGTAATTAACATTGAAATAGGACCAAACTTTGTGTTTTGCTCTCCTTACGATATAGCTAAATAGATATATTTAGCTACAAAGGATTTTTATGACTGTGAGAGAAAAGAAAGAAAAAGAAGATAATAAAAATTCTGATTCTAAACGCAGTTTCACCGTAAGAGAAATGGAAATCCAAGACCTAGCAGATGCTTATAACTTAGGGGAAACATGTTTTCGCGCAGACTTATGGCCAATGCTTTATCGGGGTTGGGACGAATATGAAGTCACAAGTATGTTCAATACCGACGGAGATTACTGCCTTGTAGCCGAAAACGATGAATTTCAAAAAGGCATAGACCCAGATGATGAACGAATTGTAGGGTTCGTTCTTGGCACAGTTATGTCAAAACCCGGTACCGCATGGAGTTATGGCTATATCGTCTGGCTTTGCGCGCACCCCAACTGGCAACGCGAAGGAGTTGCTAGCAAGCTAATTGACAAAGTTGTAGAAGCCTTTGTAGAAAACGAAGGTGTACGCATTATTATGGCCGATACAGACCCTAGTAATAATAGAGCGGTACATTTTTTTAAGAAAAAAGGTTTCGATCAAGAACATCAGCATGTATTTTTAACTTCAAATATTGAAAATAATCCTTTGTATTCTAATCTACTTCACAAGTCGAGAGCAGCTGCACTTGAAGAACAATACTTAAAAAAAATTAGACGACTGGCAATAGGTTCATCAAGTATCGCGGCAGTTAAAAATTTAAAAAGAAAAAATATCAACAGTAAAAATGATAAAGGGAAAAATAATATTGCCAAGAAAAAATCTAAAAAAAAGAAATAAAATAAATTCAAGTTTATATATACGTTAAAAAGGACTACTAAGTAAAATGTTTACTCAACTAGCAAGCCAATTCAATCTCTCATCGCTTAACAAAGCTCAAAATGAAGCATCCACCCACAAACTAGGCCCTGCAGTTGTGTACGCAGGTGCAGGAAGCGGCAAAACTAAAGTAATTTGCTCAAGAATATCTTGGCTCATCACTGCCGAAGGAGTTCCTGCATCCAGTATTTTAGCGGTAACATTTACTAACAAAGCAGCTAACGAAATGAAAGAAAGAATTGAAAGCTACATAGGAGCACATAAAGCAAAACATGTTATCATCTCTACGTTTCATTCTTTTTGCGCAAAATTTTTAAGAATATATTGCCATGAAGCAGGTTATAATCCAGGATTTTCAATTTATGATGATGGTGAGCAAAAAAGCTTACTTAAAGACATATTAAAACAACTTAACGTTCCCGATAAATTACTTTCAGTAAGCACAGTAAAGTCTAAAATTGATAAAATTAAAAATCGAGGACTTACTCCTGAAGAATATCTTGATGAAATAAAAAATAATCAAGACTTAACAAATAAAGAAATAAAAAACCAATTTAGAAATTATGGTGAACAATACGATCCTGAGCTAATTCAAAAAGTATATGAAATGTATCAACGATCATTAAAACAACAAAATGCTATGGATTTTAATGACCTGTTACTAATTATGTATCGTTTACTTAAAGATGTTCCAAAAGTTCTTGAATCATTACAAAATAGATTTTCATATTTTTTAATTGACGAATTTCAAGATACAAACCCTATTCAATTTAAGCTCATTCAAATTTTAAGCCAAAAATCAAGAAATTTATTTATTGTAGGTGATGATGATCAAAGTATTTATTCTTGGAGAGGAGCAGAGCCTGATTTTATTTTAAATTTTCATCATCTATATAAAGATGCAAAAATTTACAAATTAGAAGAAAATTATAGAAGCACTAATACAATTATTGGCGCTGCAACGAGTTTAATAAAAAACAACTCAAAAAGAGCAAACAAAACTTTATATACAAACAAAAAAAGTGATGAAAAAGTAAAATTCAAATCACTAGAAGAACCTTTTTCTGAAGCAAGATATATTGCCAACGAAATATTTAGTGCAGTTCAAAATAATCATAGTTTTTCTGATTTTTGTATTTTATATAGGACTAATGCGCAAAGCCGTTCTTTAGAGGATGAACTTAGAAGAAGAATGATGCCATATATTATTTATGGATCGGTTCGCTTTTATGAAAGAGCTGAAATAAAAATTTTACTGGGTTATTTAAAATTAATTATCAATCCCAATGACGACGCTTCTTTTCAAAAAGTCATTAACACTCCTAGGCGTAGTTTTGGAGACAAAGCTCTTCAAAAACTAAAAGAAACTTCACAAAAACGTAACGAATCTCTTTTAAAAACATTAAACGAAATTGTTTTTGGAGTAATTGAAAACGAAGTATCGCGATCAATTAGTGGTGCAAAAGAATTTATGATTAGCTATCAAAAATGGAAAAGTAACATAGATTTATTTAACAAACCTTCTTTAACTCTTGCAGAAATCATTTCCGATATTAATTTTGAACAATTTTTGAAAGCAAGTTATCCCGAAGATTTTGATGAAAGATGGTTAAATGTTATTGAGCTAAAAAATGCACTGGTGGAGTTTGAAAGTTTTCAAAAAGAAGAATTTGAACTTGAAAGCACTAATCAAGTAAACATAAATGGTACAAGTATATTAACAAAATTTCTTGATCAAGCAATGCTGACTGTTGAACCCACAGTAAATAATGTTCAAGATGGAAAATCAAGTGCTATCACTTTAATGACAATTCATGCAGCTAAAGGCTTGGAGTTCTCTAAAGTTTTTATTACCGGACTTGAAGAAGGTATTTTGCCTCATCAAAACTCATTAGATTCAATTGATGATATTGAAGAAGAACGTCGACTTTTATATGTTGCAATTACAAGAGCAAAAGATACCCTAACAATAACCAATTCTAAAAGAAACAGATATAAAGATTTTCTACCAGCACAAGAAAGTAGATTCATATCTGAAATTTCTTCAGAATATATTAGTTATGAAAATAGCTACAAAAATTCAGTTCGAAAAGAATTTGGCGTACTTAATAATAAAAATAATATTTTTCAAGATAAACCAAGAATTTTTAAAGGTGATGATTTACTTAACACAAAAGAGGTAAATATTAATCATACAGAATGCTCTTGGCAAAAAGGCCAAAGAGTAAATCACAAAGTATTTGGTATTGGAGTCATTAAAGAAATCGAAAAAACAGGAGAAGGCTACCGACTCAAAATTAAGTTTGAAAAAAATAATGTCGGAGAAAAAACTTTAATTCACACCTATGTCAACCCTATATAATTTTTTATAAGGTAATAAACTAAATGAAAAAAATTATTAAAGTTTCTCCTTCAATTGCAGCAGGAAACTTACTTAAATTAGAAGAAGAAGTTAGAAAATTAGAAAGTAGCGGAGCTGATAGCATACACTTTGACGTTATGGATGGTCATTTTGTTCCTTTACTTACAATTGGAGTGCCATTTATTGAGCAGATGCGTAAAATAACAAATATGGAATTAGATGTTCACATAATGGTTACCAATCCAGATCAGGTTTTTTTAGACTACCTTAACGCTGGAGCCGATATACTTAGCTTTCACCATGAAGTTGCACTGCATCCTCATAGAATTTGCACGCAAATTAAAAATCATGGAAAAAAAGCCGGTATTGCATTAAATCCAGGAACTCATTGGAGAAATATAGAGTATTTATTACCAGTATTAGATCAGGTAACTATTATGTCTGTTAATCCTGGTTTTTCTAGACAAAACCACCTGACATTAACTCATAAAAAAATTCAAGAACTTTTTAATTATAAAATTCAAAATAACTTAAATTTTGAAATAATGGTTGATGGTGGGATAAATGCTGATAATGTAAATATAATTTCTAAGTTAGGAGCGGATATAGTTGTAGCAGGTGGAGCGGTTTTTAATTATGAAAATTATAAAGAAGCAATTGAAAAAATTAAATCCGCTTCTTTATTAAATAATTAACCAATTAACATTTTTAAGAAGACACAGTATTGTCAACCACACCTCCGACTAAATCCGGAGGCTTGAGGAGAGAAACCTCTAAAAGCGGTTGACCAGACCCCTCCAAGAAATTGGAGGAGACGTTCTTGTGGAATGGCTAACATAAGTTAGCAGAAATAGGC